>NZ_JAGDFV010000012.1 GCF_017497985.1 Meiothermus sp. CFH 77666 | reverse complement strand
GTCGGTATGGCTATGACCGTCCTTATCCAGCACCCTCCACACCAGGGGCAGGGTCAACCCCTGGTACACCACCCCCAGCATCATCACATTCAACTGCTGTCTGCCAAACGCCCACTCGGTACGATCCAGCGCCACTATCCAACCCCTCTCGTCGGCTTCGAGCAGGCTCAGCACCCACTTGGCCAGCTTTAACTGGCACAGCTCAAAGCCCTCAAAGAAGCGTTGTAGGCGACGATAGTTGGAGCTTGGGGCCACCTGGGTCAGGTTCACCGTTCTGACCCTTACCAGGGCCAACACAATGGCCGCAATCAGGTTGACCCGGGCCAGGTGATATCCAAGCTGGGGTGGTATCAGCTCAACCAATCGTTTATGCTCTTCCATGGGCCACCTCCTGGCGGGGGCTGGCCCTTATTCTTAGCCTTTCTCAAAGTTTTGTCGTGTACTAAGCCAGGATGCTAAAAGGGTGCTGGAATACCTCGAGGCCAAAGCGGGCGCTACCTCTACCCAGCCTGAACCTGCCCCGACTTGAAGCCTGGCCCACAGCAAGGTGGGGCCCTTTGCGGGCAGACTCGAGGGTATGAAACGCCTGTGGTTTTTGCTTTTGCTGCTGGCCCCGGTGCTGGCCCTGGCCCCCGGCGACCCGGTGTCCTTGCCCAAAGTGCAGGACTCCTACGGCAAGCCCGTTGACCTGGCGGCTGTGGCCAGGGAGGGCAAGTACCTCTTGTTCTGGTTTTACCCCAAGGCCAGCTCACCTGGCTGCACCGCCCAGGGCAAGCGCTATGCCGAGCTCTACGGCGAGTTTGACAAGCTTGGGGTTGAAATTTTTGGGGTGAGCGCCGACCCCGCCGCCGACCAGTGCGCCTTCATCGAGCAGATGGCCCTCAAAGGGGCCATGCTCCCCGACCGGGACGGCACCCTGGCAAGGCTCTTCAAGGTAGGGGGGATTTTTGGTTTCTACAACCGCGATACCATTCTGGTAAACCCCAGAGGCCGCATCGAGCGCATCTGGCGTAACGTGAATGCCTTCCGCGACCCCGATACGGTGCTGGCTTACGTGCGTGAACTCAAGCGATGAGTTTTGGTCTCCGTTGGATGCACGTGCAAAGCCACGCTTTTGATTGGCTAAAAGCCCAGGGCTGAAAGCTGAAAGCCCATGGCCCTGGCTGTGAGTTGGGGCAATGCTCCTGTAAGTGAGCATCGCGTTGGAATCGGGCTTCTCGGCGGGTGCAACTTTGGCCTCGAGGTGTGTATCCATCCAAGACCTGCTCGAGACTGTAACCATCCCGTAAGTCTCTGGTCGCCAGGAATCGCAGAATAAGCCTTGATGAAAGTGGTGGTGATCGGCGCGGGGGTGGGGGGGCTTACCACCGCCGCTTTGCTGGCGCAGGCGGGCCTCGAGGTCAGCGTGCTCGAGCACCATACCTACCCCGGCGGCTCGGCGGGCACCTTCTGGCATCGGGGCTTTCGCTTCGATGCGGGGGCTACGTTGCTGGCCGGTTTCGACGAGGAGGGGGTTTTTACCCGGCTCGAGCGCCGGTTGGGGGTTCGCTTCCCGGTGCGCAAGTTGGCCCCGGGCGAACCGCTCATGGAGGTCTGGCTCCCGGATGGCCGGGTGGTGATGCGTCCGGTGGGCCGGGCCTTTGAACTCGAGGCCCAGCGAGAGGCCTTCGGCAGAAGCGTGCAAGGGTTCTGGGCTTGGCAAGAGCGCCGTGCCCTGGCCCTGTGGAAACTGGCCCAGGGCCTGCCCTTCCCACCCGCCGATGCCCAGGAACTGCGGCAGCTTGTGCGGAAGGGACTGCCCTGGGCGCTGGAAAACCTGGCCGACCTGGGGGGCCTTCTGGCCGATTTGCTGCGGCCCACGGTGGCCCATGCGCCTGCCGACCCCATCTTCAGGCGCTTTCTGGATGCCCAGCTGCTGATTGCCTCCCAGACCGATGCCAGGGGCACCTATGCGCTCTTTGGCGCAGCCGCGCTCGACCTACCCCACCGCAGCCCTGCCCTGCCTCAGGGGGGGATGGGGGCCATCGCCGAAACCCTGGCGGAAGCCGTCCGGATGCACGGGGGCCGGGTGCTGTACCGGCACCGGGTCGAACGGCTACGGGTTCGCAACGGGCGGGTGGAGGCCGTGGAGGTCGCACTGGGGGGTCGTCGGCGGGGTGAACGCGAGGTGCTCGAGGCCGACGTTTTTATCGCCAACCTGACCCTCGGCGACCTGGCGGCGCTCATACCGGATGGCCCCCAGCCGCCGCCGCCCGCAGACGGCTGGGGGGCTTTCATGCTGCACGCCGTGGTGCCCGAGGGCATGGTTCCCCCGGGGGCCCCTTACCGGCAGTGGGCGGGGGAGGGCGACTGGACTTTTGTAAGCCTGGCGGATGCCGGCGACCCCTTGCGGGGCCCGGCGGGCTGGCGGGTCTTGTCGGCCTCGGTGCATACCCGGTTGGCCGAGTGGCGGGGCTTATCCAAAGAAGGCTATCAGGCCCAGAAACAAGCCTGGCAGGAACGGGTTCTCCGACAGGTAGAACGGCAGATTCCGGGTATCCGGGAGTCGGCATTGCTTGTGCTGGGCGGAACCCCCCGTACCTACCACTTTTACACCCGCCGACAGGATGGCTGGGTGGGGGGGTATCCGCAAAAACACCCTTTCCGCACCCCCAGCCCCCGAACCCCCTTTCCCAACCTGTGGCGGGTAGGAGAGACCATTTTTCCCGGGCAGTCGGTGCCGGCGGTTGCGATGGGGGGTGAGCGGGTGACCGCCCTGATTCTGGCCCGGCTGGGCCTGGCAAACCCTAGCGGGCCGCGAAATCCTGCCCCACTTTCCAGTACGCCGCCATGACCTTGCGCACGGCGGGCAGGGCCACCCCACTGCCCTCACCGCCGTTTTCGAAGAAGGCCACCACCACCAAAGGGGGGCGAGGGTCGGCAGGGTCTACCGGGCCGTAGCCCATGTACCAGGCGTGCTCGAGGCCGGGGGTCAGGGTTTCGTTCTGGGCGGTGCCGGTCTTGCCAGCAGTAGATACAGGAAAGTTGCCCAGCACGTGCTTGGCAGTGCCCCAGGTAACGGTCTTGCGCAGCCCGTCTTGCAGTTCCTTCCAGTATTTGCCCGGTACCTGGGTATTGGGCCTCTGGATGGCCTGGTTGCCAATGCGTAACACCAGGTGCAGCTCGGGTTGGTTGCCGCTCTGGGCGATGGTAGCCAGCATGCGGGCAATCTGGACAGGGGTGGCTTTGTTGTAGCCCTGCCCGATGGCAATCGAGAGGGTTTCGCCGGGCCACCAGCGGGGGTCTTTGGGGATGTTCTGCCGCTTCCATTGCAGGGTGGGCACAATGCCGGTCTGTTCGCCGATCTCGAGCCCGGTCGGGCGGCCCACCCCCAACTCCAGTGCCCGCTTGTGGAGCTTGTTCACCATGCCGATGGGGTCGAGCATGGCCACCTGGTAGTACCAGGTGTTGCAGCTCTGGGCAATGGCTTCCTTCACGGTCATCATGCCCATATCCACCCGCGCCCAGTTGCGCCGGATGCCGCCAAACACGATATACGGGCTGCAGCGGTAGGCCGTGCCGGGGCTCACGTAGCCGCTTTCCAGAGCCAGGCTCGAGGTGGCCAGCTTGTAGGTGGAGCCCGGGGGATAGGCATTCACCGCCCGGTTCAGGGTGGGTCGGTCTTTGTCGGCAAACAGCTCACGGATTTTGTCGTTGGGGCGAGGTCTGCGGCCAAATAGGTTGGGGTCGAAGGCGGGGGCGGTGGCCATGGCCAGCACCTCGCCGTTGCGCGGGTCGAGGGCCACGATGGCCCCTTTGGCCTGCCGGGCCAGTGGAAGCCCATAGCGAAGGCGGATGCGGTTGATGTCCTCCACCCCCTCCCGTAGCGCCTGCTCGGCAGCCCGTTGGAGATTCAGGTCGAGGGTCAGGTACACATCGGTGCCGGCCTGGGGTTCTTTGAGTTCTTCAAAACGCACCCGCTGCCCCCGGGCATTCACCTCGGCCAGCACCACCCCTTTGATGCCCTTGAGCTGGGCTTCCAGGGCGGCCTCGAGGCCCGCTGCTCCTACCAGCTCCTCGGGGTCGTAGCCTTCCTTGAGCTGTTCCTGGCTGGGCAGGGCGGTGTACCCAATCACCGGCCCGGCAATGGGATTGGGGTAAACCCGCTCGATACGCTCCAGGAGCTTCAGATTGGGCTCCCCGGCGGTCAGCTCGGCCAGGGTGGGCACGAGCGCCTCCGGAATGTTCACCATCAGCTCTACCGGCTCCCGCTCTACCCTGGGCAGTTCCTTGAGCCCGGCCAGAGCCAGAATGCGCTCCTTGAAATGTACTTCCCCACCCAGGTAAATCAAATCCACCGCCAGTCGGTTGGTAGCGATTACCTGCCCGTTGCGGTCCAGAATGCGCCCCCTGGGGGCTAGCGAGGTTTCGGTGCGAAGGTAGTTGCCCTGGCTGCGGGTGGCATACTGCTCGTACTGAAGCACCTGTAACTGCCATAGCCGCCCTACAAACAGCAGCAACAGGAGGTAAAAAAGCCCCAGCAAAATCCAGACACGGCTGTTCACGCGCTACCTCTATTTGCTGCGAACTGCAAAAAGTTGCCGGGAGAGTTGAATGGCAAATGGCGCTAAAAGAAGGGTCAGCAGCATCTCCGGTACGATAACCGACCAGAGCGTGAGAGGGTTGAATGCGCCGAGCCGCAGCCAAAATGCCACCAGCAGAATTCCGAGCCATTTGGCCACGAAGCTCCCCCCCAAAATGACGGCCTGACCGGCTAACTCGTCCCAGTGTACCAGCCGTGAAAGGCGGTAGTAGGCATAGGCGGCAAGTAAGAGCCCCACCGCATGCAGCCCCGGATACCCTGCCGAGAGCAGGTCTTGCAGCAACCCCAGGATAAAGGCCAGCGGCAGACCGACAAAAGGCGACACCGAGGCAACCAGCAACAAAGCCGCCAGATAAATCAGATCCGGGGGCGCAAAACTGTCTCCAAGCAGTCCAGAAACAAAGCCCTGGAGTACAAAAGCCAATACAACAATCAAAAGGATTCGCATAGGGAACAAAAAGAGGGTTCAGGTAGCACGGGGGTTGTGAGACCGGGCGGAAGCAGAGCCAGGCGTTTTTGCAACGGTTCAATCCGCAGCCATGCCTGATGACGGGCTGAACGAACCGGATTGACACCGCTCAGGAGCGCCCTCGAGGGGATGAACTTGCGTGTATTCATAAGGGCTTGAGTACCTGTACCTCCTCCAGGAGCGAGAGCTGTACTGCAGGCCGCACAAGCAAAACCTTTTTGAGCGCTCCGGGCGAGGTGGGCAAGACCTGCTCCACCGTTCCAACCGAGATGCCTGCAGGATAGAGGCCCAGCAAAGCGCCGGTCACCACTTTGTCACCAGGTTTGACGCTGGCCTCTGGAGCAATCTCAACCCGCAACATGCGAGGGGGGGCGCCATAAGCAATACCGCGCCCTGGGGCGCCTGCAAGCCGTACCCCCACCCGCGATTCGGGGTCGAGCACTGTGCGAACCACGGCATTGTTTGGCGTGACCTCGGTGATGACCCCTACCAGTCCACTGGCAGTTGTGACCGGCATTCCGACCCGCAAACCCTGGGCCGAACCAGCCCCTAAAAAAAGCCTTCGATAAAGCCCTGAAGCATCGTCGTCAATCACAGGCGCAACCGCCGCCACCCCCAAACCCTGAACAGCCTGTACGCGCAAGGTGGCCTGAAGCTTGCGGTTTTCCAGCGTCAGGCGCTGGTTTTCTTGCCGGAGTTGTTGCAGCTCGGCTTGCATCCGGCGTTGCTCGGCCCGCAGGTCGCGGCGGTCAAATATAGCGGCCAGGCTGGCCCTGGCATTCTGACCCAGGCGAAAGGAGAAGCCAAACAAAGGGGCGGTGCGGGCGGCAAACTCGCCCGGCAAGGTAGGGGCCGATTGCCGGGTCACGGTGACCAGCAAGATTCCCAGCAGCAATAAGCTGAACAGCAAAGCCCGACGGATAACGGTATCGCTCATAATTTACCGCCCGTCGGAGCGTTCACGAAGTAACGGTAGCTTGTCTTCCAAAGCTTCAAATAACCCAACTCCCAAACAAGAGTTTAGCGTACAGGGTAGAAAAGGGCTCCCTGGAAAGCCCGATATGATTTATAGAGTATAAGTGTTTAGTCCAGATTAGTGCTTGCGCCTTGGCGGTTGTCTGCCTGGCGATTTTTTGGGGAAGACTCGAGGTTGTGGTGTATGGGGTATCGAGGTGTGTCTGCACTTAGAATCCTTTGAGGTAGACATGGCTGAGAAAATCTCGCCCAAATGACAACCCGCTGGCTTCAGAAAGATTGGCTTTGCTGTGGTCCAGAGTGCCAAGGCTATGCTGGTTGGTGTTTGGGCTGGGCCCCGACATAGCGTGTGGCAGTCCAGATCAACACCACTGCAAACACCACCCGCAGCCAGAATTCAGGTAGCTGATTGGCCACCAGACCGCCCGCAAAGGCCCCCACCAGAATGCCCACCACCAGCCCCGGCACGTACTCCTGGGCCAGATTGCCGTGGCGGTAGTGTGTGTAAGACCCCACCAGGGCCGAAGGAATCATGGCCAGCAGGGAGGTGCCCTGGGCAGTGTGCTGCTCGAGGCCCACCAGCAAGACCATTATCGGCACGGTGATGGTGCCGCCCCCCACCCCCAGCATCCCCGAGGCAAAGCCGGCGACCACACCCGTAAGAATCAGGGGCAGCACCCGTACCCAGCCTTGCAAAGGCTCCTCTACGTGGGGGATATAGGGCTTGAGCAGGAGCGACAGAGCCACAAAAATCAGGTACCAGCCGAAGACCCGCTTGAGTTTCCACTCGGGCAACCGATTGGCAAACCGGGCCCCAAGGTTGGCGGTGATCATGGCGGTAGGGAAGATCAGCAGGGCTGCTACCCAGTCCACCGTACCCTGGGTAGCATAGGAGAGCGCACCCGCCAGCCCAGTAAAAACCACCATCACCAGACTGGTTGCCACGGCTTTGTGTTGGGTGAGCTTGAGGAAAGCCACCATCAGGGGCATGGCCACAATGCCCCCGCCCAGGCCCACCAGTCCCCCAAAAGCCCCCGCTACCAGTCCGATCCACAGGCTAGAAAGATTCACAGCCCCCGTTATACCACGAACGGGTCGGATTTTAGATTCAAAATGGGCCTTATGGCAGGGCGGTTTGCAACCAGCGAAGCCAGTTCTCCCCCAGTACCCCACTTCGGAAAGGTTCGGGAACCAGGCCCCCGATTTTTTGCAGGTCGGAGGGCTGGTTCAGGCCCTCCGGGTTTTCGTGCAGGCCAAAGCCTCCATCAAAGTCGGAGCCGATGCCCACTTTGTCCCATCCAATCAGGCTGGCGGTGTGGGCCATGTGCCGTCCGACCACTTCCAGCTTCACACGCTCCATGCCGCGTTGCCAGGTGTGTTCCAGGAAAAACCCAAAGAGCACCGTGCCGATCACCCCGCCCCGCTGGCCGATGGCCCGGATCATGGCATCGCTCAGGTGGCGGTTGGCAAAAGGGGGCTCTTCGCCCCCGAGCAAGGCTCGAGGGTTGCTGTGGGTAGCGCAAACTGACCCCTCGAATACCTCCAGGGCCTGCCAGAAGGCTTGTTCGTCCATGTGGGAGAAGTCCAGGGCCAGGCGGTTCTCGTCCATAGCGTGAATCAGTTCAAACCCCAGCTCGCTCAGGCCGCCGGGTTCGCGGGTTCCGCCCGAGTAGCGGGTGCGGTTCCAGGCAGGACCGATGAGCCGTACCCCCTGCGCCTTCCAGAACCCCACCTCGCCGGGTTCGCGGATACACTCGGCGCCCTCGATCAGGATGACCAGGGCGGTTACGTGGTCCTCCGGCCACAACGCCAGATGCTTTTGCAGGCTGGCCTGATCGCGCAGAATGCGTACCCACCCCTGTTCTTCCCAGCGCAGATACACCTCGAGTTGCCGCAGGGCTTGCTGGTGAGCGGTCTGCGGGTCAGTGTACTTGCGCGGATCTACCCAGAGGGTTGCAAAACAGATGCCTATGTTGCCTTCTCGAAGGGCAGGCAGGGTCACGACGGGCACATCGGGGTGGGCGTCCTGTTTGCGCAACGCCGCAAGTGGCAGGGTCAGGTCGCGCCCCAGGTCTACTGCGTTGTGGGCCAGGTCGAGGTGGGCGTCCACGATCATGCTTCACATCTTAACGTGGCTGGGCGACTTGGATGTTGCGTAGGCCAGCGTTCCGAGATTGGGTTACCAGTACCGATTTTTTTGGATTAGCAATCCAGGCCCAGGTTCCGTGCGCACAAATGGCCGATGATTCAAAGTGTGAATCTGGTCTGGCACCGCGCCGATCTTCGTTTGCACGACAACCCCGCCCTTGGCGAAGCCCTGAAAGCGGGCCCGGTGGTGGGCCTGGTGGTGTTTGACCCCAGCATTTTGCAAAACACCAGCCCGCGCCGGCGAGCCTGGTTTTATCAGAATGTAGCCGCGCTGCGTGAGGGGTACAGGCGGCGGGGGGGTAGCCTGCTGGTTCGCACCGGCCTTCCCTGGGAGGTGTTGCCCCAAGTGGTGGGTGAACTGGGGGTGAAGGGTGTTTTTGCGGTTCGTAATTCGACCCCTTACGCCCAGTTTCGGGATCGGAAGGTACAGGAGGCCTTGCCGGGCCAGGTTCGCTGGCTCGAGGGCCAGTACATCCACGAACCGGGCACCATTCTGAAGCCCGACGGAGGCCCTTACACCGTCTTCACCCCCTTCTCCAAACGCTGGTGGGCCGCCCAGGAGCCGGTTTTGCTCGAGGCACCCGCCCATTTCCCCAGCGTGACCCCTCCGCCCGGCTACGACCTGGGCAGCATCCCCGAAGAGGCTTCGGACGTTCCGCTCCCGCCGGTGGGGGAGGAAGCGGCCCTGCGGGCGCTCGAGGCCTTTCTCCACAATAAATTGCCCCAGTACCACCAGACCCGTGATGGGCTGGCCGGGGAAGGGGTCTCGAGGCTTTCCTACTACTTCACCCTGGGGGTGCTCTCGCCCCGCCTGGCCGCCCGCCGAGCCCTGCAAGTGGGTGGCGAGGGAGCCCGCAAATGGGTAAACGAGCTGTGCTGGCGCGACTTTAGCGGCGATCTGCTCTATCACCGTCCCGAGATGCTCTCTTCCGCCTACGACCCCCGCTGGAACGACCTCCCCTGGAACGACGACAGCGAGCTTTTTGCTGCCTGGCTGCACGGCCAGACCGGTATCCCGGTAGTAGACGCCTGCATGCGTGAACTACGGGCCACAGGCTTCCTCTCGAACCGGGGCCGCATGGTAGTGGCGCAGTTTGCGGTCAAGCTGGCCCTCTTGCCCTGGCAGAAATGCGAGCGGGCTTTCCGTGACCTCTTGCTCGACGGAGACAACGCCTCCAACCTGCAAGGCTGGCACTGGGCAGGCGGGCTGGGCGTGGATGCGGCGCCCTACTTTCGGGTTTTCAACCTGATCACCCAGGCCGAGACCCACGACCCCGGCGGCGTCTGGCTCAAGCGCTGGGTGCCCGAATCGAACGGCCTTGCCCAGCCCTACAAAGCCCCGGTGCTGGATCTGGAGTTTGCCCGCCGACGCTACCTGGCGGCTGCCGAGAAGATCGCCAAAAAGCCGGGCATGGCGGCAGAGAGTCAGGAGCCGAAGGCCAGAGGTTTCTAGTGGCTAGACAAAAATCCTATCTGCCCACCGTTGGCTGCCACCAGCATGCCCTCGAGCAAGGGTTTGCACCGGTTGAGGATTTGTGGGCGATCAAGGTCAAACGCTAAAAGCAGGTGTTACCGGGGCAGCCTCAGCCCTCGTCTGACCTGTGACATGCGGCCCGTAACTGGCGACAGCAAACGAGCATCTCTACGAAGCTCTACCCCGATACTCAATTTCCAGGGATTGTATATGCGGTACAAAGGCTTCAAAACACACCTACCGGTCAAGGTATGTCCGGTTTGTGGTCGGCCCTTTCAGTGGCGCAAGAAATGGGCCCAGAACTGGCCGGATGTGAAGTACTGTTCGGAACGCTGCAGAGGCCAGGCCAAAGGGAGGAAGACTTGAGTGAGCTGGTGGGGGAACGCATAGCCCAGCAACTGCTGCTGTGGGCACTGGTGTGTTTGGCGGGCGCTCTTTTCGGTTTGTGGCGCACTCAACATGCCTTCTGGAGGCCGTTCTGGTTCATGACCGGAGTCTGGGCCTTGGTAAACGCGGCGATTGCCTATGGAGGCTGGCTGGGAGCCGAGCCCGACCCAGCAAGCCTCCGCCAGTTCCTTTGGATTAATGCTGGGCTCGATGCCCTGTATGTGGCGGTAGGGCTGGCTTTGTGGCTGCGCCCAAAACCGTTGCAGAAGGGGTTTGGCCTCGCCATCATTGTGCAGGGATGGTTCTTACTGGGCTTCGATGTGTTGCATGCCCTACAAATCTGAACGTAACTTGGACAAATGTTGTACTAATCCTCAACGTATAACGTAGTCATCAGAGGTTGCGAGGTAAGTGTTCATCAGCCCAAAGCCGATACCAACGGCCTGGGTGCAGGTAAAGACTTGACCTCTAACCCAATCCAAGTTGTACAGGGAGGTAGGAAATGAAACTCAAGGCATTGTTTGTAGCAGGCAGCTTGGCCCTGGCCGCCCTCGGCCTGACCCTGACCAGCGCCCAGAGCACCACCCAGAACCAGACCATCGCGCAGATTGTGGCTACCAACCCCAACTTCAGCACCCTGCTGGCCGCCGTCCAGGCCGCCGGACTGGTCCAAACCCTCTCGGGCCCTGGCCCCTTCACCGTCTTTGCGCCCACCAATGAAGCCTTTGCCAAGATACCCAAGGCCGACCTGGATAAACTGCTGGCCGACAAGGCAGCCCTGACCAAGGTTTTGACCTACCATGTGGTGGCTGGACGGGTGCCCTCGAGCCAGGTCGTGAATCTCAAAGAAGCTAAAACCGTGGAGGGGCAAAACGTGACCATTGCGGTGAAGGATGGCAAGGTAATTCTGAACGGCAACTCCACCGTCACGGCAGTGGATATTCAAGCCAGCAACGGGATCATTCACGTGATTGACACAGTTCTTTTGCCCAAATAGCTAGCCCGGGTGCGGCGCCCCCGTCGGTCAGCGGGGGCGCTTTCAAGTTGCGCCTGTACAAGGTTTAGAACCCTTACAGAGCTGCCCATTGCGGCACGAACTACGCAGTATGCTCTGGCAAAAGCCGTAGCAGACGCCCTTTCGTTCCTCCCCTACCGTGTGGGGGAGGTTAGGTGGGGTTGCCGAACAGCGACTTGGTGCAGCCAGTTGATTGCTGGGCCTTGCCCGATACCCTCCCCGGCCCTCCCTACGTGGTAGGGAGGGAGCTCTATGTCAATCCCTCCCGGAAACCCGGAGGTGTACGGACATCTCTACGACGATGTATTTAGTTTTTCCCAGGTAGGGGCTCTGTAGGCCAGAGAGGTTGCTGAACTGCGCGTCTCACGATACGATGACCTGGCAAGTATATAAACCCTGTCGGTAGAAAGGAGCGTCGTATGCGGTGGATGAAATTGATCGCGGGCCTGATGCTGGTGCTGGGTTTTGCCCTAGCTCAGGGGGGTGGCAACACAGCCTTTGTGCGCTTTGCCCATCTGGTGCCCGATGCCCCGGCGGTGGATATCCTCTCCGGCGGTAACAAGGTTTTTGAGGCCCAGGCTTTCAAGGATGTGACCTACTACGCCGAGGTGCCCGCCGGCAGCCTGACCCTGACCGTGCAGACCCCCGGGCAGAACCCGGTGAAGGTGGCCGATGTAGCCATCCGCGTGCAGGCGGGTAAGTACTACACGGTCATGGCGCTGGGTACGGCCTCGACCCTCAAGGCCCGGCTGGTCGAAGACCGCATCGCCCCTGCCGAAGGGGTGGCCAAGGTTCGCATCGTGCATGCCTCGCCGGATGCCCCGGCGGTAGATGTGGCCCTCAAAGGGGGGCCGGTGCTGTTCCGCAACCTGGCTTTCAACCAGATTTCCGGCTACGGCACGGTTCCGGCGGGGGTTTACAACCTCGAGGTACGTCCCACCGGCACCACCACGGTAGCGCTGCCGCTCGAGGGGGTGGGCTTTGAAGGCGGCAAGGTCTACAGCGTCTTTGCGGTAGGCTTGCTGGCCGGCCAGACCCTCGAGGTGATCGTGGTCGAGGATAGTTTTGGCAGCCCATAAGGGCAAAGCAGGCTAGAGGGTGGGCTTCGGCCCACCCTTTTTTGTGGGCTCTGGTCAAGTCTGAACCCCCTGGTGGCCTCAGGATAGAAGGGTATGCGTAGGTGGGTGGTTCTGGCTATGGTTCTGCTGGGTACAGGCCTGGCTCAGCCCGCGCGCTGGACAGGCCAGGCCGAGTACCGGGCTATTCCGGGCGCACCGACGGCAGCGGGGGCGGCTCTGGACCGAAGTTACGTGCTGGTCTACCCGGCCCAGGGAACCCCGCGCGGCACCATCGTTTTGGTGCCGGGGTTCTTGGGGGGTGCCACCAATTTTGAGGCCCTGGCCCGACGGCTGGTGCTGGCGGCCCCTGGCTGGGCGGTCTGGGCCTGGGATCGGCGGGCCAACGGCCTCGAGGACCGCCGGGGCTTTACATCGCCCGACCCCTGGGCCTACTACCAGAACTACCAGCTGCCCGATTTTCCCTTCCTCAAGGACTGGGGCCTGAAGGTACACCTGGACGACCTCGAGCAGGTGGTCGACCAGGCCCGAAGCACCAGTCCTGTGGTGCTGGCCGGGCACTCGCTGGGTGCGAGCCTGGCCTCGCTCTTTGCGCTGTACCGGGGCGATAAAATCAGCGGCCTGATTTTGCTGGATGGCGCACCCCGCCTGATTCCCCTCACCCGTGAGCAATACTTTGGCGGCACCGAAGGGGGTTTTGGGCGGCTGGCCGGGCTCAACGAACTGCTTGAAGGCAGGGCCCCGCCCTACATCAACGCTTTCGGGCTCAACCCGGTGGGCTTTGCCCAGGCCGAAGCCCAGGCCTTCATGACCGCGCAGAACCCCCAGGCCGACGCCCCACCAGGCTGGGTGCCTTTCCGGGCGAGCCGGCTGGCGGCGGCCCTTTCCCGCGTGGACGACCGCTATGCCCTGTCGCCCATTTTCTCGGTCTCGGTGGGGCAGTCCACCGGGCGCGAGGGGATTAGCCTGTTCAGCTTTTTTGTGGGGAGTGTGGTCTACACCATCCGGGGCCCCCGGGGGGGCCGGGTGGAGTGGCGCGATAGCGGCGAGGCCACCGACCCGATGGAATTTATCTCATCGTATGCCAACCCTACCACCGGCTTCTCGGAGTGGTTTTTCCCTTACCGCCTCTCCCTCGACATCTCGGCCTACGATGTGGCCATGCCCGAGCTGAGGCCGCGCTCGCTGGCGTATCCGGTGCTGGCCCTGGGCGCAGGGCGGGGGTTGCTCCCGCAAACCAGCAATTTTCAAAGTGTAGGGGAGGTGTTCCCCAGTACTCGAGTAGACATCCGAATCCTGCCGGGCCTCACGCACCTGGACATCCTGACCAGCCGCAACGGCGCTGCGGTGGGCCCTATTGCGGCTTACCTGCAAGGAGTTCGCTGACAATCTTTGGCCCTAGACCCTTGGCCCCAGGCTCTTGACCTTCGCATGACCCTCTGGATTCTCGGCGACCAGCTCAACCATGCCGCAGTGCAGCAGCTATCGCCCCAGCGGGTGCTGCTCCTGGAGGCCTACGAGCTGGGGCGTACCCCGCCCATGCACCCGCAAAAGCTGGTGCTCTTTTTCAGCGCCATGCGCCACTTTGCCCAGGAGCTGCGGGCGGGCGGAAGGGAGGTCATCTACCTGCAGGCCGATACCCTGCTCGAAGCCCTGCAAGCGTTTTTCCAGGCCTACCCCGGCGAAACCCTGTACCAGATGCAGCCCGCCGACTATGGCTTCGCCGAGCGGGTGGGGGCCATCGTGGAAGGCCAGGGCGGCAGGTATCACCTGCTACCCAACCGGCTCTGGTTGTTGCAGCCGGAGGATTTTGACCGCTGGGCGGGGAAGCGCCAGACCTACCGCCTCGAGTATTTCTACCGCTTTATGCGCCAGCGTACCGGCTACCTGATGCACAAGGGCCAGCCGGTGGGGGGTGCCTGGAACTACGATGCCGAGAACCGCAAGGCGCCGCCCCCAGGCTACCGGCCCCCGGCCCCGCGCCGTTTTGCCCCCGATGCCCTCACACTGGCGGCCTTCGAGACCGTACGGGAGAAGTTCAGGGGGCATTTTGGTTTCCTGGAGGGTTTCGAGTGGCCCATAACCCGGCAGCAAGCCCTACAGGCTCTGGAGGATTTCGTGCAGCACCGTCTGGCGGCCTTTGGCCCCTACCAGGATGCCCTGGTGGAGCAGAGCTGGAGCCTGAATCACTCGCTGCTCTCCCCGGCCCTCAACCTGGGCTTGCTGCACCCGGCCGAGGTGGTGGAGCGGGCCCTGGCCGAGTACGAAAAGGGTGGCATTCCCCTTGCCAGCATCGAGGGTTTTGTGCGGCAGGTGATCGGCTGGCGCGAGTACATCTACCACGTGTACCGCCGCGAGATGCCCGGGCTCCTGCAGGCCAACCAGCTTCAGGCCCACCGGCCTGTACCGCCGCTCTTCTGGGGTGCGCCCACCCGTATGCGTTGCTTATCTACCGTATTGCAGCGCGTTCAGCAGCGCGGCTACGCCCACCACATCGAGCGACTGATGGTGCTGGCCAACTTTGCGCTCCTTTATGGCATCGAACCGCAAGCCCTTAATGCCTGGTTTGTGGCGGCCTTTGTGGACTCCGCCGACTGGGTAATGGTGCCCAATGTGCTGGGCATGGGGGTCTTTGCCTCGCCCATCCTTTCCTCCAAGCCCTATGCGGCCAGTGGGAAGTACATCGCCCGCATGGGCAACCACTGCCAGCACTGCGTTTATAAAGTGGGCGAGACCCTGGGCGAGCAAGCCTGCCCCTTCAACAGCCTGTACTGGGACTTCATGGCCCAGCATCGCGCCCTGCTGGAGGGCAATCCCCGCCTGGGGGTGCTGTACAAGACCTGGGACAAGCGCAGCCTGGAGGAGCAAGCTACCCTTCGCCGCCAGGCAGAGGCGCTGCGCGAACGGATTGCTTTGGGTGAGCTTTGAATGATAATCCGCTCATGGTTGTGCGGCGGGCCGTTACGTGCGAAAACCAACCATCGCAGTGAATCCGCTAGTTCTCGTTGTGAATGAAGGTTTTGCACGTGACCCCGCTAGCGGCACAAACGTTACCTGGTTATGAAGTGTAAATAACGTTAGATGGGACATTTTTCTCCTGTAGACTCACAACGTGCAGATGCAACTACAAGAAGCACGCGGCAGGCCGTGAATGCGACCATCATTCAGATGCTAGCGTATAGACTGAAGAGCATATTCGAGGGGAGGTTGGGTTTTTGCTAGCACAGTGGACGACCTGGCTACTGCAGCGGAGGCTCGAGCTGGTGCTGGGTCTGGTGGGGCTTGGGGTATATTCGCTTGTTTTCCCCGCACTGTACTCGCTGTATGGCTACTATTTGCTGGTTCTCTCGTTACCGGCATTGCTTTTGCTGAGCTGGAGTCTGGGCCTGTGGGGTGCAGGGTTGGTGGGGGTGCTCAATGCACCCCTCCAGATGTTCTTGCTCAACACGGTAGAGGCCCAGTGGGAATCGGGGCTGACCAACTTTGCCCAACTGATGACCGGCGCAGGGCTGGCGGCCTGCCTGGCGATGGGGCTGTTCCGATTTCAGTATGACCGCCGTTGGGCTGCGGAAGTGGCTATGCGGAAAAGCCAGGCCCAGGCTGAGGAGCGCAACCTCGAGCTCGCCCTTTTCTCCAAGGTGCGCGACGGGCTGGCCCGCGACCTCGAGCCCGCCGCCTTGATGCGTGGGGTGGTGGATACCCTGCATGAACATCCGCGCTTTGACAGTGTGGCAGCCTATCAACCCAACGGCGAGGGCCTGCGTCAGATCTGGTCGGGCGGTAAGCAAACCCTGCCTGATCATTTTGGCCCGACCCACGAGATTGTGCTGCGGGCGGCCCGCTCCGCCGAAACGGTGGTGCTGTACAGCACCGAAGAGCGCAGCAAGGCCGGTTTGCTGGGAGAGCGTAGCCTGATTGCGGTACCTTTGCTGGTAAAGGGCAGCGTCCAGGGGGTGCTGCTTGCCAGCAGCCGTACCGCGGATTTTGAGCAGCGCGACGTGCGCTTTTTGGAAGGGGTCGCTGGGCAACTCAGTCTGGCCATAGACCGCGCCCAGGTCTACGAAGCCCTGCGCGAACAGGAAGCCATTTACCGCACCCTCCTGGAAACCTTACCCGATGCGGTAGCGCTATACGATGGCTCCAAGGTGCTCTACCTCAACCCGGCTGGCTTGCGGGCGCTGGGCTATGAGCGCCTGGAGGAGGTGGTGGGGCAGCCCCTGACCCAGTTGGTGCACCCCGAGTCGTTGCCACGGGTGGCCGAGCGGGTGCAGCGCATTCTGGGGGGCGAGCCCGACACGGTGGAGGAGATTCGGTTGGTGGCCCGGGAGGGGCGTGAACTCGAGGTCGAGGCTCTGGGCGTGCTGGTGCAGATTGCCGGCCACAAACAGGTCATGATTTCCATCCGCGATGTGGGTGAACGCAAGCGCCAGCAAGCCCGTATCGAGTATCTGGCCTACCACGACCCCCTCACCGACCTGCCCAACCGCCGTAAGCTGTGGGCGGTGGCCGAGACGGTTTTTGTGGCCGACCGCCGCAAGCGCGAGACCCCGGCCCTGATCTACCTTGACCTGGACAATTTTAAAGTCGTCAACGACACCCTGGGCCATCAGGTAGGCGATGAACTCCTGCGCCAGATTGCCCAGCGCATTAAGGAGGTGCTGCGCCAGGGCGATCTGCTGGCCCGCATGGGGGGCGACGAGTTTGCGGTACTGCTGCCCTCCGCCGACCGCACCTCGGCCCTGGCCGCAGCCCGCCGGGTAAATGGGGTCTTCGACACGCCCTTTACCCTGGGCGAGCACGCCATTCACGCCCAGGCCAGCCTGGGGGTGGCGCTCTACCCCGAGCACGGCCAGACCCTCGACGAACTGGCCCGCGCCGCCGATGTGGCCATGTACCAGGCCAAGCACGCCCGCACCGCGATTGCCATCTACGACCCCACCCAGGACATCAACTCCCTGGAGCGCCTCGAGACCGTACAGCAACTCCGCAAGACCATTCAGGAGGGCCGCTTCCTGATCCAGTACCAGCCCATCCTGAACATTCAGAGCCGCCATGTGAGCAAATGGGAAGCCCTGGTGCGCTGGGAACACCCCGCCCGCGGCCTTTTACACCCCGGCGAGTTTGTGCCCCTGGCCGAAGAGGCCGGTCTGATTGGCGAACTTGATCTGGCCGTGCTCAAACAAGCCGTGCAGGATCAAAGGCGGCTGGGCGGTGAGCTGGCCATCAATTTTTCTGCCGTTACCCTGGCCCACCCCAACTGGGTGCGGGAGGTGGTGCGCTCGCTGGTCGAGGAGACGCTCCAGCCCAGCATGTTATGGCTCGAGATCACCGAGTCGGCCTTGTTGCCCGAGCGGCAGAAATGGTTGGGGGGGCTGGTGGCGTTGCGCGGGCTGGGTGTGCGGGTGGCCCTCGACGACTTCGGCATGGGCTACTCCTCGCTGGCCCACCTCAAACAAGTACCCATTGATCTCATCAAAATAGACAAAAGCTTCGTGAGTGAAATCGGCAGCAACCGCGCCTCCGAAGACATCCTGCGGGCCATGCTGCAACTGGCCAATGCGTTCGGCCTCAAGACCCTGGCGGAAGGGGTGGAGAACCGGGCGCAGCTCGAGTGGCTGGCCCGCCATGGCTGCCACTATGCCCAGGGCTACTACATTGGCCTGCCGATGTCCGCTGATCAGGCGACCAAAGAAGTATTCTCCAAGGCGTTTTGAGGTTGTTCCCTGATTTGCTTCTGCCCCACGGTGTAAAAACCACAACAACCGTACGCTCAAAGCGTGAATACCCTGTTGATTGGAGCCACGGGCGGTATTGGGCAGTCGTTAGCGCGTCATCTGGCAGGCCGGGCAAGCCGTTTGTGGCTTTCCGGGCGCAATGGGCAGACTCTGGCCAGCCTGGCCCGCGACCTTAGCGCACTGGCGGTTCCTGCCGAGCTCGGCAACGAGCTCGAGGTACAGGCCCTGGCCGAGGAGGTGGGGCCGCTGGACCTGCTGCTGTATGCGGCGGGGGCAGTGCAGAAGGCGGGTCTGCGCGAACAGAGCATGGCCGACCTCGAGCGCATCACGGCGGCGAACCTGGGGGGCCTGGCCTTACTGCTCAAATATGCCCGGTTCAACCCCCAGGCCCGGGTGGCGGTGCTGGGCGTATACCCCGAGTTGATTGCAGTTCCCGGGCTCTCGGCGTACCTGGCGACCAAGCTTGGGGCCGAGGGCCTGCTAAACGTGGCCCGCAAGGAGTTCCGCCGCGAGGGGGTGCGTTTCTGCCTGGTGCGCTTGCCTGCCGTCGCCACGGGTTTGTGGGCTCCCCTGGGTGGGGCTCCCAAAACGGCCCTGCATCCAGATGAGGTGGCGATGCGTATTTTGGGGGGAGTTCTGGCCGAGCCCGTCCCGGAGGTACTTGAAGTCCGGTAGACGCGCCTCAAGAACAGGAGAGAAACCATGATTCACCGCAAATTCTTCATCCCCCTGCTGGTTGGCTTGTTCTGTGGCCTGTCGCAGGCCCAGACCAACCAGTACGCCATTGAAGGGCGGGTGACCTATGCGGCCAGCTACAGCCTGGGCCGCTGGGAAGGAACCAATACCAGCGTGCGCGGCATGGTGCGCTGGAACAACCAGACCGGCGAGGCTTCGGGCCAGGTGTGTGTGGAGCTGGGCCGTTTCGACTCGGGCAATGTCCTGCGCGATGCCGATGCTCGAGGGGTGTTTGATGTCAACCGCTTCCCCCAAAGCTGCCTCGAGGTCGAACGGCTGGTACAGACCGGCGAGGATGCCGTGCTGAGCGGCACCCTGGAGATTAGCGGCACCCGGCGGGCAGTGCGGATTAGCGGCAAACTGACCCGTGAGGGCAGTACCTATCGGTTTGTCGGGGGGTTCAGCACCAGCTTTTCGGAGTGGAAACTAAACCCGCCCAGCCTGCTGTTCCTTCGCGTCAACGACCCGGTGGAGGTGCGCCTCGAGGCCCGGGCCACGCTGCGTTAAGTAAAGCAAAGTTAAAGCACTCCTTGAACTTTGCTTCAAAACAGGTTGATAGGCTCAGTAGAGGAGGTTCCATGCAGAAACAAACCCTTCTGCTTTGGGCCCTGGTTTCGTTGCTGGGATGCAACGCACCGGATGCCAGTCCCCCGGTACTGCCACCCGGCCAACCCGCGCCTGTGGCGGGGCAGGCCTGCCCGGACTGGGTACACAACCGTCACACGGTGCGCGGCCCCGACGGGGAGCTGTATCCAACCTGGCACCCACCAGTGGATCCCGAGTACAACTGCTACTTTACCCACGAACACGGCGACGACCCCCGCACCAGTCTGGCCAACCCGGATCTGCCACCTTTCGGCTACGTGGGTAAGCTGGCCGGCATGCCCGAGGCCCACGAGGGCTTCAAGGTGTTTGTGGCCAACCGGGGCACCCGCAACGACGAAGACCGCACTGCCCTGACCAGTACCCGTATCGTGGCCCACATGGGCACCGGCGGGGTGCGGCGTTACAGCGTGCGCCAGCACTCCCTGATGTTCGACCTGGTGGCCCCCAGTGGACACCGGGTAAGCGTACAGGGTATGGCCGACACGGGCCTGGTGGGCTCCATCTGCGAGCGCGACCCTACCCTGAACGACGCCGATCCCAATAACGACATTGGCCGCAGCGTGATGACCCTTCCCGGAACCGGCTGCCACACCCAGAGCCCAGGCTCGCTCTACGAAATCTGGGCCTTTAAGCTGCGCCTGGCCGACAAGGTGGAGGTGATCGCCTCCACTGCCGCCTTCGACCCCATCACCACCATGAACCCGGCCAACCTGAGCGAGTTGCACTACACCGAGCAGGTGTTCAGGGGCTTCACCGGCTTGCGCGGCTGCAACCGCGAGTCCTACCACGGGCCGGTCTACTGGTACAACGCGAACGGCCCCGAGGTGTTTTTTACCGATGCCTTTGGCAAGGCCGGGGGGCCTATCCGACAGTTCGTCTCGCGCCACAACGATATCGGCATCTGGATGTCGCAGCGCTCGGATGGCTTCCTGAACCAGTTCAAGCTACCTAAAAACCACTGTGCGCCGGGGCTGGGCCTTCTAAACTAGCCACGCACTGCGGTAGCTGTAGAGGATGCTCACACAGCAGGTTTGCGCCGTGGGCCTCGAGTTCTCCCCGGCTTCCATAGCCCCCCACAGAGCGCACCGGGTGAGCCCTGGCTGCTTGGAGCAGGGTTACGTAGACCACCCTATTGTAGGGCTGTCTTCATGCCTCGGATTGCGTCTCCACTATCGCTTTTAAGCAGGAGTAAGCCTGCATCAATGCAGCGTATGCCGGTGTGGGGCCTTGCTCGAGATCCTCCCCAACCCTCCCAACGCCGTGGGGTAAGGGTCAACTCGCCCCGTGAGCGTCTGACAGGAACCGCTCAATCGAAAATCTTACCTGGGTTGAGCAGGTTCTGGGGGTCGAAGAGCTGCTTGATCTGCCGCATCCAGTCCAGGGCGGGGCCGTGTTCTTTGGAAAGGTATTTTTTCTTGCGCAACCCCACCCCGTGTTCGCCGGTGCAGGTGCCACCCAGGGCCAGGGTGTGCTCTACCAGTCGTTCAGAGAATACCTCGGCTCGCTGATCGCCCGGTTCGCACACCACCAGGGTGTGAAAATTACCGTCGCCCACATGCCCCAGGATGTTGCCGGTCAGGCCCAGCTCGTGCAGCAAGCGGCTGGAGTACTCCACCAGGTCGGGCATTTTAGAGATGGGCACAGCGGTATCGGTGGAGAGGTACTCCTTGCCGGGAAACAGGTTGACCAATGCCCAGTAGGCCTGGTGCCGGGCCTCCCACTGGGCGGTGCGCTCCTCCTGGGTGCGGGCGCTGTCTATGCTGATGGCCCCGGCTTCTTGCATCAGCCCCAGGGCCATGCTCGACTCGGCTTCCAAGGCTTCTTTGGTTGAGGAATGAAATTCCACAAACAAAGCCGGTTTTTCGGGGTAGCTGCGGGCCAGGTAGCGGTTGATGGCCCGAATGCCCACCTCGTCCACCAGTTCCAGCCTGGCCACCGGCAGCCCACTGGCCATCACGGCGTAGGCAGCCTGGGCGGTGTCGGAAAGACTTTCGAAGAAGACCCGCAAGGTGTGGATGTGCTCGGGGATGGGGTGCAGCCTCAAGGTCAGCCGCGTGATGATGCCCAGGGTGCCTTCGGAGCCGATGAACAGATCCTTGAGGTTGTAGCCTGCGCTGGTTTTGCGAACCCCCCGGCCCAGTTCCAGCACCTGGCCGCTGGCCAGCACCACCTGCAACGCCAGCACGTTCTGCCGCATGCCACCGTAGCGCACGGTGGTGGTGCCCGAGGCATTGGTGGCCGCCATGCCGCCCAGGCTGGCATCCGCACCGGGGTCTACGGGAAAAAACAATCCGGTGCCCTTGAGGGCTTCGTTCAGGGCCTTGCGGGTCAGGCCCGGCTCCACCACCGCCATGAAGTCCTGGGGCCGAACCTCAAGCACGCGGTTCATCCTGGAAACATCGAGCGAGATGGCCTGTCCCTGGGGGATCACGTGCCCTTCGATGCTGGTGCCGGCCCCGAAGGGGATCACCGGCAGGTGGTGCTCCTGTGCCCAGGCCAGGGTGGTCTGAATGTCTGAAAGGCTCTCGGCAAAGACCACCGCCAGGGGTGGGCGGCGCACGGGGTAGCTTTCGTCTTTGCCGTGGGTCTCGAGGTCGGCAGGAGCAGTGCTGACCTTTTGAGGCAAGAGGTTTTTCAGGCTTTCCAGCATGACCATAGCCTAACCTGAACGGAAGATAGGCAGCGTGTCTTGCCGCCCCCTGGTTTGGTGATATTTAGCCCGTAAAAGAACCCTGAGCGTTAAGTAAATCCGGTTGGTGACGAATGCGCCGAACAACCCGGCATAAGCTGCTACCCTGACCCTTGGCAATGAGTACCTTGACCGACGTCCACCAACCTACCGTGCGCGAAAACCTGCAACAACTCCTTTCAGATGCTTGGAACCAGCTCGAGCAGCAACCTCTGGAGGCGGCAGTGCTGGCTCGCAGGGCAGAACATCTGGCACGGCGCTCCGGCAATAACCGGGCCTGGGCCCAGAGCCTTTTTATCTGGGGGGTGAGCACCCTTTACGAGGGGGATAGCCACGCGGCCATTGGGCTCTTGTCGAGGGCGCTGGCGGTGTATCGCTTTCTATATGACGAGCAGGGACAGTGGTCTTGCCTGAAAGCCATTGCCCTGGCCTGGGGCAACCTGGGCGATGCGGTACAGGCCCTCGAGACCCACTCACAGGCAAACGCCTTCAAACGCCAGACCGAGTATGCCAGCAAAGCCCGCTGGCTGCGCTGGTTAGCAGCAAACTGAGATTTTTCCAAGATTTGACACTTTCGCTACTGGAGTGTCAAGGCTCGTATGGTCTTATTCGTCGTCCAGCACGGGTAATTTGCGCTTGACCGTGCGCCGGCTTTATTGCAAGCTGAGGTATGGCGAGTGCTGTGAAACGTGAAGTGTGGCAGGACGTGGAGGTGAGCCTGGAGCTTTCGCTCGAGTTCGACCCCGAAGAGTTTTTGCGGCGCCATCCGGGCCTGGCGCTGGTGCTGGCAGAGCTGCTAATCGGGCCGCCCCGGCGCTGGCGCGACCCTGCCGAGCTGTTGCCCTATGCCGGTTGCAAGAGCCTGGAGGCCAAGCTACCCCGTCTGCGTTTCAGCCCCCTGGAAACCCGCCCGCTGGGTCAGGCCCTCGACAGGCTGTTTACGGCCCTCGAGTTCAGCATTGTCGGGCACAAGGTGATGGCGGTGCCGCCGCCCAGCAAAGCCCTCGAGCTGCCCGAGGGCTGGCGGGCACGCAGTGGGGTGTGGCTGTGCCACCAGCCGCTTGGCTGAGGCAAGTCCATCCATTTGGCCAGGCCGCTCTCACAACGCATACCAAATCTAGGCGTGCCTCTTGCCTTCTCTCCTGAGCGGGAGAAGGTGGTGACACCCCGACTGAGCTATTTGGTAGCAGTGACAGGAACGCGACTGACTGCGCCTGGGGTGTTGCCGGATGAGGGGGCATGGTTAACCTCTCGATAACTCGTGAGGTTGGTGTCACCTGTAGTTATGCAAAAGCTGTGTATTTTGGACTAATCGCCCTCTCAATTCCCCGAGCCTGTATTTCTTACGTTCCCCAAAAAGCAATACCTAGACGGGGTATCTGGGTATGGCCCGATATTAAGTGCCAACACCTGTACTTTGACGCCGCCGATTGCTATACTTGATAGGTTGCCGTGGAAACGTTTACACAGCGTTTCTTACGGTATGAAGGAGTTTGAAGTGAGCCGGTCGTATATGGTTGATTGCGGCGAAATGGTCGAAAAGGTGGAGGCGCTCATTGCTCGAACCTGGCAACTGTTGATTGACCGCGAGGAAAGCCTCGAGTACAAAAACACCGTTCGGAAACTGGGGCTGGAAATTGAACAGCAAGCCCGCAACCTGGGCAGCGAAAGTGCTTATGCCATGTCCCAGCTGATTCTGGGGGTGAACGCCCTGGATCGCCACCAACCCGACGAGGCAGTGCAGCGCCTGACTACAGCCCTGACCCGCTTCCGCTGGCAGTCCGATGTGTACCACGAATGGTTCAGCCTGGCTGCCATTGCCCAGGCCTGGTATCTGCTGGACGACTACGACCAGATGCACGAAACCCTGGTAGGTGCCAAAGACCTCTCCCAGCCCAGCACCCAGGATAAGGTTCGCTGGCTCGACCGACTCGGCATGATTCGCTGATGCGGCAAACCATACCAATCTTCAAATGGTCTAATCTATAGGAGCATGGCCCTGCGGCCATGCTCTTTATGCCACAGCGCATCCTATTGGTCTATACCAAGGCGGGGGGCGGGCATTTTGCCCTGGCCCAGAACCTGCACAAACTGCTAACCGAACTCGAGCCCGAATCCGAGATTCGCCTGTTCAATTTTTTCGATGTGGGGCCGCGCTGGATTGCCCAAGCCATTCAGGACGGCTACAACTTTGCCGTCAACAAACAGCGCTGGTTGTTTACGGTGTTTCAAGCCTTCTACCAGACCCGCCCGGCCATTCAGTCCTTTGCGCGGGTACTGGGGATGCGTCTGGCTCCGGCCATCAACGAATACCTGGAGGAGTTTCGCCCCGACAAGATCATTTACTGCTATCCAGTTAACCACGGTTTTCGCCGACTGCCCTACGTGCGGAAGCATAAACCCAAGACCCTTACGGTGGTGAGCGATATTTTCAGCCCGCACCTGTACTGGTTCATTGATACCAAAGACCAGTACGTGGTGGCTAGCCCCGAAGCCTACAGCATTGCAAGGCGCTACCGGGTTCCCCCTGAAAACCTGCACTACTTCCAGACCCTGATTGACCCCAAATACGACCAAACCCTGGCGCCCGAGGAGGTGGCCCGCCTGCGCCAGGAGTGGGGCCTGATTCACCCTTACACCGTACTGGTGACGGGAGGTGGGGCGGGTCTCAAAATCAGCTTTGGCCTGGTGCGTGAGTTGGTCAAAATTGAGGGTATCAATGTGGTGGTGGTGTGTGGCTACAACCAGAAGCTCTACCGCCAGCTCGAGGCTTTCAAGCAAAAGAACCAGATTGCCAACCTGATTCTGTTTGGGTTCACCAAGCAGATGTACGAACTGATCAACGTTTCCAACGTGGTGGTTTCCAAGGCGGGCCCTGCTACCATTGCCGAGGTGCTTTCGCAGCACAAAGACCTAATTGTTTGCGATTATGTGTGGCCGCAGGAATACGGCAACGTCGAACTCATTCTGCACGAAAAGCTGGGATACTACATTCGCCAGCCCCGCAAAATTGCCGCCAAGATACGCGAACTCAAAGATCGGCCTCAGGAACGCAAAACCCTCAACCTGCAAAACGACATCGTTCGGCTAGCCAAGTACATCCTGGCGTTGTGAGGCTGGAGGCCCGAAGCCGAAGGCTGGAAGCGGAACCATGTCGGGTGAATGCCGTAAACCGGGTTTCCGCGCCAAAGTTCCGAAAAAAGCCTTCGGCGTTTAGCTTTGGGCCATCTTCAGGCTTTGCCCAGAATCTTCTCGATGCGCTCCAGAGCCTCCTGCGGCAAATCCACCCCTGCAGCCCCCAGGCTTTCCTTGAGCTGTTCGGGTTTGGTGGCCCCGGTAATGGCACTGCTCACGCCCTTTTGCCGCAAGACCCAGGCCAGGGCCAGCTGGGTACGGGAGAGGCCCAGCTCGCTGGCCACCTTTTTGAGGGCCTTGACCTTTTTCACATTCTCGTCGGTCAGGAAGCGGCTACCAAACTGCGGGTAGCGCTCGAAGCGGCTGTCTTTGGGAATGCCCTTGTCGTAGCGCCCGGTGAGCATCCCCATGGCCAGGGGGCTCCAGACCACCATGCCCAGTCCAAAGCGCTCGGCCTCGGGCAGGATTTCTTGCTCGACCCGTTCGCGGTAGAGCATCGAGTATTGCGGCTGCTCCACTGCAGGCGGATGCAGGCCGTTGGCCCTGGCAAACTGCACGGCCTCCACAATGCGGGCTGCCGGCCACTCCGAAGTCCCCCAGTAGAGCACCAGGCCCCGGTCTACCAGGTTGCTCATGGTGGTCACAATCTCTTCCATGGGCACCTCGGGGTCGTGGCGGTGGCAGAAGTAGAGGTCGAGGTAGTCGGTGCCCATGCGCTTCAGGCTGCGCTCCAGGCTTTCCCGCACGTGCTTGCGCGAAAGGCCCCGTCCGTTGGCATCGTCGCTGGTGGGCCAGAAGACCTTGCTCGAGAGAACCAGCTCGTGGCGGGGGAACTGCTCCAGCAGGGCCTTGCTCATCAGCTCCTCGGCCAGCCCCTTAGCGTATACATCGGCGTTGTCGAAGAAATTGACGCCGCCCTCGTAAGCGATGTGGGTGATCTCTTTGATTCGCTCGAGGTCGTTGACGGCATCGCCATAGGTGACCCAGGCACCCAGCGAGATTTCCGAGACCTTCAGGCCCCATTGACCAAGTTTGCGATAGCGCATGGGCATGATAACCTCCGCCCGCTATCTTATGGCTTGCAGGCGGGCTCAGTGTGTTTTTGCTCTCTTTGAGCTAAGCTCGAGCCAGACGGCTTAGGAGTCAGTCTTGAGTTCGATAACGGCTGCCGGGGCCACGAATCCGGCGGTCTTGTGCGCTCCATCGCAAAAAGGCTTGTTGGCCGAGTGGCCGCAACGGCAGAGTGAAACCCTGGGCTTTTCGATGACAACCTCCTGTTCGCCCTGCCGAAGCACCAGCTTACCGCCCGTCTCGATACCAATGGAGCCGTTTTCTCTGAACTCAATCTTCATGGCCGAATTGTACCGCCCCAGGCGGCACCGGAAAATGGTTACAGACCCGAGTATCATCCAGGCTGCCAGGTTTGACCGTTGGCCCCGTGCAACTCAGAATGTGCTTGATGTATACGACCCGGCTGGCCTATGTTCACCTGACCGTGCGGCATCTGGAATCTGCCGTGACTTTCTACACCCGTTTTTTGGACTTGCAGCTCACAGAGCGCTTCGGGGCCACCGCGCTGCTGGTTTCCTCGGAAAATACGGGCCACTTCGAGCTGGCCCTGACCGAAGGAGAGCCCACCGGAACCGCCGGGCTGGGGTTTGAACTGGCCTCCGAGGCAGATTTCGAGGCTGCGAAGGAGTTTGTAAGGCTCGAGGGGGTACCCTACAAACTGGAAGACCGGGGTGTTGCATATGTGCTGACCCTACAAGACCCCGACGGGAACACGGTGGAGCTTTTTTTGGATCGGCGCAAGCGGGGCGGGCGGGCCTTCTGGCGCGGTGAGAGTGAGCTAATCGGCTGAAGTTTCTCCAAGGGGTGCTTGGCAGGTCTGGCTTTATACTGGGGCCAAAGCAGGGAGGAACCATGCGTTGGTTGCGATTTTTGGGGCGTTTGCTGCTGATATTGGTGGGCCTGGTGCTGCTCCTGGGGGTGGGTGGCTGGTTCTGGCTGCGTGGGGCAACCCTTCCCCAGCATGAGGGCAGGCTGGCCCTCAAAGGGCTCTCTGCGCCCGTGGAGATGAACCGCACTGCTGAAGGGGTACTCCACATCAAAGCCCAGACCGACGCCGACGCCTTTTTTGCCCTGGGAGTGGCCCATGCCCAGGATCGGCTGTGGCAGATGGAGTTCCAGCGACGGGTAGGTGCGGGGCGATTGTCCGAGGTCATCGGAAAGGCCACGCTGGATCAGGATCGCTTCTTACGCACCTGGGGTTTCTATCGGGCCGCCGAACAGGCCTATACCGGGCTGTCGCCCTATGCTAGGGCCGCGGTGGATGCCTATGTGGCGGGCATCAATGCCTACCTGGACAGCAACCCGCCCTTGCCCCTGGAGTTCCGTCTGCTGGGTTTCCGGCCCGAGCCCTGGAAACCTGCCGATGTGCTGGTCTGGGCCAAGATGATGTCCTACGACCTTTCGGGCAACTGGCGCAGCGAACTCCAGCGCTTGCAGTGGGCAGCCCAGGGCATGAGCCCGGAGCGGATGACCAGACTCAAGCCGCCCTACCCCGCCGACGCCCCGACTGTGCTGCAAGCCGAGGATCTCCAACAACCCCCACCCCCCCGGCCCGATGGGGAGTCGGCTCGCACCCTGCTCAGCCTGGCCTCCGAACTGCCCAAAGCGTTTCATCTGCCCGGTGAGCCGATGGCCCGGGCCTCCAACAACTGGGTGATTGGCCCTTCGCGAACCGGAAGTGGCAAACCCTTGCTGGCCAACGACCCGCACCTGGGGTTAGGAGCACCCTCGGTGTGGTATCTGGTGCACATGGAGGCCCCAACCTACAAGGCCATGGGTAGTAGCTTTCCGGGGCTGCCGGCAGTGGTGATTGGCCGCAACGAGCGCATCGGCTGGGGGGTTACGACGGTAGGGGCCGATGTACAAGATCTTTACATCATGGAAGAGGTTGCGGGGGGCTATCGTTACAAGGGGCAGGTGGAGCCCTGGCGTATCCGCACCGAGGTGATCAAGGTCAAGGGTGAACCCGAGGTGACTCTGCGGGTGCGGGAAAGCCGCTATGGGCCGGTCATCAACGATGTGGTGAATAATCCGGGTGCAAGGCCGCTGTCGCTACGCTGGACCAGCCTGGACGCCACTGACCGTACCATGGAGGCTTTTTTGGGCATTGCCCGGGCGCAAAACTGGGAACAGTTCAAAGCTGCGCTGGCTCTCTACAACGCCCCCAGTCAGAACTTTGTTTATGCCGATGTGGACGGCAACATTGGCTACATGGCCCCGGCCCGCTTTCCCATCCGCAAGCCCGGTCATTCGGGCCTGATGCCCGTACCGGGCGATGGCAACTGGGACTGGCAGGGCTACCTGCCGCAAGACCAGTGGCCCCAGGTTTACAACCCCAAAGAAGGTTTCATCGTAACCGCGAACAACAAGGTGACTGCACCTAACTATCCGCACACCATCTCGCTCGAGTGGGAGGAACCTTACCGCGCCCAGCGCATCCGGGAGCTGATTCTGGCTAAAGAAAAGCTCTCTTTGGAGGATATGGTAGCCATGCAGCAGGACATTACCAGCCTGCTGTACCGGGAGTTTAAGCCTGTGCTCGAGGTGCTCAACCCGCTCTCGGAAAACGCCCGGCAGTGGAAAGCCCGCTTGCTGGCCTGGGACGGGGTGATGCGGGCCGAGCAGGTAGAGCCCACGGTCTTTCAGGCCTGGTACACCGAGCTCACCCGCCTGCCCAGCAAGGAGGTGGGACAGGAGTTCTGGGAACAGCCCCGGTATGTGCTCGAGGCCATGCGCCAGGGCGACCCGGCCTGCCAGACCGGCGACACCCAGACCTGTCTGGACTTTGCGGCGCTTGCCCTAGACCGGGCGCTGGATCGCTTCAACAACAACCCCCCGCGCTGGGGCGAGATCCACCGGGCCACCTTTCCCCATGCCATTCTGACCAACGTTTCACCCCTGAACCGCCTTGCCGACCGCTCAGTGCCTCATGGGGGCGACCGTTACACCCTCAACCGCGCCTCTTACGACCCCAGCAACTTCAAGATGACGGTGGGAAGCAGCTACCGCCACATCCTGGACTTTTCCGACCTCGAGCGCTCCTTGTTCATTCACCCCATGGGCCAGTCCGGGGCACTACTCTCCGGCAACTACGACAGCCTCCTGCAAAAGTGGGCCAGTGGTCGGTACCTGCCCATGCGGATGGGGGAGACGGGCTTCAGAACACGGCAGACTTTGGAACCCCAGCGGTAAAGCGGAGCGCCGGGTTCACCGAGTAGATGCAGTATGAACTACCGTTCACCCCAAACTTTGATGAGTATTACCGGAATTAGCTGGATGGTCATTTTGGAGTGGCATTCCTATCCCCCTCATCCGGCGACTAATTTGGCATGAACCGGCTAGTTATGGTTTTTTGATGAGCCTGCTTGCTCCTAACGGGAGCCTGGGGGAAACAAACCGCGACCCTCGAGGCGTTTGCAATCAATACCAGGCTCGACCGAAGGAACTGCGCCAGGATTCAAAAAGACCGCCTCCAGGGCTTTGGGTTTGGCCAACTGTCTTTTTTGAATCCGGTATAAGATTGGGGTGGGGGACTTCAGCATTGCCCGGAAGCGGCTTTGTTATGCCCGTGCCCCTCGGATGGAACCACCAGCCGCTAAAGCCCCCGGTCTGATATTCCGCGATCTATACGAAGTTTGGCACAAAAGAGGTGGGAACTATGTGGGATGTTTTGTGGCAACCCGGCCAATTTTTCAAGGCCCTGGCAGAGCGCAAGCCTAATTTTGTGGCTCCATTTTTCATCGTTGTGGCCAGTACAGTGGCAGCCTCGTTGGGGCAGGTGTTGCTGGTTCGACTCCTGCCCAGCTTTGTGCCGGGGGGATTGCCCGTGCAACTGGTGTTTGCGCTTTTGGGAGGGGTGGTATTTGGCATGCTGCTGTGGGGGTTGGGGGGACTGATTATTCGCCTGCTGGCCGGGCCGGATAGCCGGGCCTGGGAGGTCTATGGTTGGGCCTCGGTACCGGCTTTGCTGGTGGGGCTGGTGCTGGTTCCGCTGGGGGCCTTGTTTCCCATCACCGGCGATCTTTCCCCCCTGCCACCGGCCACCGACCCCGAGGCCCTGCGGGCCTGGCAGCGCGAGTATCAGCAGGTGGTCGGGGCGGCCATCGGAACCCGCGTGCTACAAGGGCTGGGGATTGCAGGTTCATTGTGGTCGTTCTGGATTATCTGGTCGGGCCTCAAGGTGCTGGCCCCCAGCCGGGCACTCCTGGCCACTTTGGGCGTGGCGGTGGTTTCGCTGGCCTTCACGCTGTGGGGCATTCTGGCCCAGCGCTAGGGGCCTGTTCAGGTTTGGCTGGGGTAGGCCCGCTTCAACTTCAACTGACTGGAGGCAATTCGCATGAGACGCTGGATCTGGATCGGGCTGGTGGCCCTCTCGCTGGGCCTGACCCTCTTTGGGCTGTTGCGCCCCAGGGCCGAGCAGGGCCTGGCCGTCAACGTAGCGCGGGCCGAACGGGGCGAGTTTGTACGGGAAGTGCGGGCGACCGGCACGGTGGAGGCGCGGGTTTACACCCTCACCTTCCCCAGGCCGGGCCGGGTGGCCGAGGTGCGGGTCAAAGAAGGACAGACCGTGCAGGTGGGGCAGGTGCTGGCGGTGCTCGAGACCACCAACGAACAGGCCCAGTTGCGCTCGGTGCGGGAGGCGCTTCGGGCCTTGCAGGCCCGAGCCCAGGCCGCCGAGGCCGACTACCAGAGCAACCGCACCCGCCTGCAAAACCAACTGCTCGAGGTCAGGCGGAACCTGCGCATCGCCCGGGAACTCCTGCGGGTGGGCGGGGTGGCCCGGGGCGAGGTGGAACGCCTGGAGCGCCAGGTGGCCGACCTCGAGGCCCAGCTCGCCAGCCTGAACCAGGCCCGCACCAGTACCCAGCGCGACCTTCAGGCCCAGCTTCAAGCCCGCCAGACCGAGCTGTCTGCGCTCGAGCGCAGCATTGCCCAGTCCAGTTTGCGGGCGCCCGTGAATGGCACCGTCTCGAGCGTGGGCTACCTGGTGGGGGTCGAGACCACCGCCCAGAGCGCTGGCGCTGCCCTGGGTGCGCCCTCGATTCGCCTGGTGGAGGCCGGGAGCCTGCGCGTTCAGGCCCGCCTGTCTGAGGCCGATGTCCCCTGGGTACGGCCCGGCCAGCCGGTGCGCCTCGAGCTCGACGCGGCGCCCGGCCAGCCCCTGGTGGGCAAGGTGGATCGGCTGGGGGTGCAGGCCGAGGTGGCCGGAACCGGGGGGAGCGCGGTGCTGCCGGTGTTTATTCGTTTTCTCGACCAGAAGGCCGAGTCGCTGGCCCGGCCCGGCCTGACCGCCACTGCCCGCATCACCACCCTGCGCCTGCCCAGTGCGCTCAAGGTGCCCCTGGAGACCCTGGTAGAAGCGGGGGGCCAAACCTACCTCTGGGTGGTGGATTCGGCCACCCGTACGGTGCGCAAGCAGCCGGTTACAGTACTCGCCCGCAACCTCACCCAGGCCGCCGTAGAAGGTATTCCCGACCAGAGCATCGTGGTATCGCTACCCCCCGAAGCCCTCAAGGAGGGCGCCAGGGTCAGCTACCGCTTGAGCGGCCCGGAGGCTCGTCCATGACCCCCGTGGTGCAGATGCAGGGCGTGACCAAGGTCTACCGCTCGGGCTCGGGTAGCCGCACGGTGGAGGTACACGCCCTGCGGGGGGTAGACCTGACCATCGAGGCCGGGGAGTACGTGGCGCTGATGGGGCCTTCGGGCTCGGGTAAGTCCACATTAATGCACATCATCGGCCTGCTTGATTCGCCCACCGAGGGCGAATACAGCCTGGGGGGTGAGCCGGTTCGGGGTCTGGGCGAAGCGCAACTGGCCCGCATCCGCAACCAGCGGGTGGGGTTTGTGTTTCAGGCGTTTTTCCTGTTGCCGCGCCTCACCGCTTTGCACAATGTGGCCCTGCCGCTGGTCTACCGGGGGGTGCCGGCCGCCGAACGGCTCAAGCGGGCCAGAGTGGCGCTCGAGTCGGTAGGCCTGGGCGACCGCCTCGACCACTTGCCCTCCGAGCTTTCGGGCGGGCAAAAACAGCGGGTAGCCATCGCCCGAGCCCTGGTGCAGGAACCCGACTTACTCCTGGCCGACGAACCGACCGGCAACCTCGACTCCAAATCCTCGGACGAGATTATGGCCCTGTTTGATGCCTTGCACCGCCAGGGCAAGACCATCGTGGTGGTCACCCACGAGCCCGATGTGGGGGCCAGGGCCCAGCGCATCGTGCGCTTGCGCGATGGCAAGGTGGCCGAGGGGGGGATGGCATGAACCCTGCCAAAAACGCCCCGCAGAGCCCGCCGCAGGCGAGTATGTCGGGCATGAACCCGCTGGAGAACTTTCGCATGGCCTTCGAGTCGCTGTGGGGCAACAAGCTCCGCAGCTTCCTGGCCTTGCTGGGCATCGTGATTGGGGTATTTGCGGTCACGGCCATGATCTCGCTGGGCCAGATGGCGACGGCAGGCATTACCCAGGACCTGGAAGCTGTGGCAGGCCGCTCGATCTTCGTACAACCCAACTTCAACGAGGGCCAGGATTTCAGCTCTGCACCCATCCGCGAGGAAGACCTGCAGGCCCTGCAGGCGCTGCCCGTCACGGTGATTCCCCAACTTTTTACCAGCATTCAGTACGAGAGCAAGCCGGGTGAGCGACGCTCCATGCAACTGCAAGGCACGCCGGGGGATTTGCCCAGGCTCGATCCCACCAACAAAATTGCCAGGGGGCGCTATTTTACCGACCTCGAGGCCCGGGGTGGTCTGGCGGTGGCGGTACTCTCCGACCGGGCCGCCAAGGACCTGTTTCCAGGCCGCGAAGCGGTGGGTCAGGTGGCCCGACTGTACTACCCCGGCGGGGCCCGCATCGACCTTACGGTGGTGGGGGTGCTGGAGCCTCCCAGCGGTATTTTTGGGGGGTTTGGCTCGAGCGCAACCGTCTATGCCCCCATCCAGCTCATCTGGAATACCTCCCCCACCGCACGGCGGGGCGAGTATGCGTTTGTCATTCTGCCCCTCAAGAAAGGGGCCGACGCCCAGCAGGTCACGCGCCAGGTGCAGCGCATCTTCGAGAGCCGTTACGGCAAGGGCAAGTACCAGGTACAGTCCACCGAGAGCTTCCAGGGCACCCTGCGCTCGGTCACCCTCATCTTGCAGGCGCTGCTGGGCGCTATTGCGGGCTTATCACTTTTGGTTGGGGGTATTGGCATCATGAACATCATGCTGGTCTCGGTGACCGAGCGCACCCGCGAGATTGGCCTGCGGAAAGCCCTGGGGGCCACCTCGGGACAGATTCGCCAGCAGTTCTTGATCGAGGCGGTGGTGCTGACGCTCGTAGGGGGTCTGCTAGGGGTACTTCTGGCCGCAGGGCTGCTCTTGCTCATAACCGCCACGGTGCCTTTCTTCAAGGTGTACATTCTAAGTCCCACCACGGTTTTTCTGGCTCTGGCGGTCAGTGCCCTGGTGGGCTTGTTTTTTGGGGTGTGGCCTGCCGCGAGGGCTGCCGCACTTGACCCGATTGAAGCCCTTCGGTACGAATAAAAAACCAGGGATGTGAGCACCCCTGGTCAAAGAAACCGTAAAGAGTGTTTAGCGGAAGTAGAGCCTGGGCCCAAACTCGACTCCCATAACAAAAGTGCTGGAACCGCCGGCGAACAAAAGCGCGGGTTGCAATTCCACGAAAAAGTTGAAATCGCGGGTTACGGGAATTTCCAGTCCGGCGTTGCCGTTGATACTAAAGACGGTAGTGCCGCCTGCTACCAGGCCTAGGCCGCCTCCAAAGTAGAAATCAGGGTTGCCACTCGAGCGCAGGAAGTAAATCACATCGGCTCCGATGGAAAACTGGGTTCCGCCACCAGTAGCAAGCCCAAAGCCGCCCCGCAGCGCCAACGGGCCAATCACATTCTCGGCCCCCATGCGGGCCTGAACGCTCAGGCTAAACCCAGGCACCAGGCTCATGTTTCCGCTGGCAACCTCACCAAACAACCGTCCCTGGGCGAAGGCCCCGCTCAAGATTGCAACCAGCACGATAGCCATCAGTTTCTGCATAAGCAACCTCCGAGGGAAGTATATCAGAGCCTTCCCAGCAGGGCCTTAAGCCTAGAGCACACCTTGCGGTAAGCTAATCTTCCAAAGGAGGCAACATGCTGCGTTGGTTCGTGCTGCTCGTCACGTGTTTTGGTTTTGCGTTAGCTCAGGGTTCGATCCAGGCTCCCGCGGGTTGGCAGGAGATTCGCCCTGGAGGTGCAGCGGTCTGCTCGGATGGCTCTCCCTGGCGTTTTTATGTGGCGCCAGGGGCCGCCGATAAGGTGATTGTGAACTTTCAGGGAGGAGGGGCTTGCTGGGATGCCGCAACCTGCAACCCCCAGTCGCGCCTCTACACCCCCCGGCTGCAAATCCAGGACTTACAGGCGGGGCAGGGGGTTTTCAACCGCAACAACCCCGAGAACCCCTTCCGCGACTGGACCCACGTGTTTGTGCCCTACTGCACCGCCGACCTGCACTGGGGCAACAATACCGCCCGCTATGGCGACCTGAGCATTCAGCACAAAGGAGCCGTCAATGCCCGCCAGGCGGTGCTATGGGTTTTCAACAACATCCCCACCCCGCAAAGCGTGATGGTTACGGGCTGTAGCGCGGGGGGCTATGGCTCTATCATGTGGGCACCCTATTTCATGCGCCGCTACCCCAACGCCAGGGTGGTACAGTTGGGGGATGCCGCCCTGGGGGTAGCCCCGGTGTCCTTTTTCCCAATTGCCTCGGCAGCCTGGGGCATCCAGGGGGCGCTGCCTGGATGGATAGGGGGCCTCGAGCCCGCCAAACTCGGTTCCAACGACCTCTACCAGGCCTTCGCCAAAGCCTACCCCAACCGCAGCTTTGCCCAGTACAGCACCCTGCTGGACGAGGTGCAAATTTTCTTTTACAGCCTGATTCTGGGCCAGCCGCGCCCTACCCCGGAAATTGCCCAGCAGTGGGTGCAGGGTGCTCTGGCCAACCTTGCCTCCATCAAACAGTCGGCCCCCAACTTCTACAGCTACCTGGCCCCGGGCACCCAGCACTGCATTATCGGGCGGCCCGAGTTCTACAGCACCAAGGTAGGGGAGGTGACCTTTGCCGACTGGGTGCGTAAGCTGGTCTCGGACGGCAAGCCGGGGGATGTGGCTCCACCCCGATAGGCACTGGGCTTACGTCAAAGGCGTGTGAGTTTGAGGTGAATGCCGTTCGCTACCGGTAATTCCAACTTTAGCCAGATACCCAACTTTCAGCGATGCACAAGATGGAAGGTAGGTTGCGGTGTTCATACGCCTGACCCCTGTTCCCTACTTCAACGTTCCCATAAGTGGGCCAAGTGTTATGACAGGGATGGTTCAAGGGGGCTATGGTTTTTCTCCTACTTCCTCCCAGTTGAGGCCGTCCCCAAGCTCCTGAGGGGCGAGTGTTTTCCTTGGGGCAAAGCTGGCGAACCATTCGCGCAGGTCGGGTTCCAAACCAACCAGAACTTTGTGCACGGTTTTCCTGGATAGTGGCGCCGCCTGTAGCAGGCCCTTTAGCAGTGCATCGTCCTTTTCCTCCACCAGCCGCGCGGCCTCGAGGGTGAACTGCCCCTGAAACCAGAGCTGGTCGGAAAGCGTCTTGGGTTTGCGTTCGTAGCTGCCCAGGCTGGGCTCGCTGGGCGTCAGGTGGGCCAGCAGCAGGCCCCACTGCCTGGCCTGGGGGTACAGCTCCGGCAGGGCCTGGTGGAGTGCCAGCAGGTACAGGTAGTTGGCCATAAACTCGTCCACCCAGCGAACCCGGGTGCGCAGCTTCCAGGCCACCGCCACCGCATGGGCGTACTCGTGCCCAAGGTTGAGATCCAGAAAATCACTGGGCTGGCCGTAGGGCTTCCCGGCCCTTTTGATGGCCGGAACCAGGGTCTCGCGCAGCCGCCAAATCAAGCGCTCGGGGTAACGGGCGGGCAAGAACAGATAAAGCCCCTCCCGCAGGCTGGTGCGCTGAAACGGAAAACCATAGGGGTGCTTGACCCGTGCCTTCCAGTCGGCCTCGTTCAGCACCATCAGATGTACCGGCGGCACCTCGGCATAGCGTGCTAGCGCCCCGCGCAAGGCTAGCAGGTATTCCTGCATGGCCCTGGCCCGCAGCACCGAGCCCTCGGAGGCTTGCAGCGGGATGTGGGGATGGGGGAGGGCCTGCACAGGTTGATTGTAAGCACAACGTCAAAAAGGGTCTCAAGTCGCAGGTCGCGGGTCAGGTGCAGGCCGGGAGGTTTGGCCATCTGCGGGTTGCGCTAGACATACCCCAGGATTTCCTTGCGTTTCTGGCCCCAGGCCAGGGCGCTGGCGATGCCCTCGTCAATCGAGTGCTCGGCTTTCCAGCCCAGCAGTTCCAGGGCCCGGTCGGCGTTGGCGTAGGCCCCGGCCACATCGCCTGGGCGGGGCGGGGCTTCGCGTTTGGGGATTTGCTTTCCGTACACGCGCTCGAAAGCGGCTACAAGTTCTTTTACCGTGACCCCGTTGCCGGTGCCCAGGTTAATTACCACGTAGGGGCTCTGGGTTTTTTCCATGACCGCATCGAACTGCTCCACCGCCTTTACGTGAGCCATGGCCAGATCCCACACATGGATGTAGTCGCGGATGCCCGAGCCGTCGCGGGTGGGCCAGTCTACGCCGGTGAGGGTGAACTCGGGTAGCTTGCCCAGGGCTACGTCTACCATCTTGCCCAGCACATGGCTGGGTTCGCGTACGTGGATGCCCGAGCGCAGCTTGGGGTCGGCCCCGATGGGGTTGAAATAGCGCAGGGCAATGCCGCGCAGTGGGGTGGCCCTGGACAGGTCTTCCAGCACCATCTCCATCATGTACTTGGTGCGGGCGTAAGGCGAACTGGGCTTGAGCGGTGAGGTTTCGGTTACTTTGAACCCCGGCACCACGTCGTAGATGGAGGCCGAGGAGCTGAACACCACCCTGGGGTAGCCGAGTTCCCCCAGGTTCTTGAACAGTTCCAGGCTTTTGCAGACGTTCTCGCGGTAGTAGAGGTAAGGCTCCTGCACCGACTCCGGCACCACAATACGGGCAGCGCAGTGAATGGTGCTGTGGATGTCGGGGTGGTTCTGGAAGATGCGCTCGAGTAGCGGCCGGTCGGCGATGTCGCCCTCGTAGAAAATCTTGCCCTGGGTAAAAGCCCTGGGCCCTGTGACCAGAGAGTCCAGCAGTACCGGCACGTGGCCGGTGTCCTGAAGTGCGTTGGCGATGGTGCTGCCGATATACCCTGCTCCGCCTGTAATCAGAACCTTCATGGGCCCGATTGTACCCGTAAAAGCCTTAGTATTTGGACCATGGGCGCACTGGATGGTCTCAAAGTGCTCGACCTTTCCCGCATTCTGGCCGGCCCCTACTGCACGCAGATGCTGGCCGACCTGGGCGCGGAGGTCTGGAAAATCGAGCCTCCCAAGGGAGACGACACCCGAACCTGGGGCCCCCCCTTCCTGTCCGGTCTTCAGCCACCCTCTTCTGCCCTCGAGGGCGAAGGGGGCCGGGGGGATGAGGGGGCAAGCCCCAGGACAGAACCGTACTCCCAGAAGGGTCAAAGTCCCCGCTGGACTCTCGCATCCGAGGGGGAGAGCGCTTACTACCTCTCCTGCAACCGGGGCAAGAAGAGCGTGGTGGTGAACCTCAAAGACCCCAGGGGCCAGCAGATTGTCCAGGAGCTGGCCAGGCAGGCCGATGTGCTGGTGGAGAACTACAAGACCGGCGACCTGGCCCGCTATGGCCTGGACTATGCCAGCCTTGCCCGGTTGAACCCAGGGCTCATCTATCTTTCCATCACCGGTTACGGCCAGACTGGCCCCCGCGCCCAGGAACCCGGCTACGATGTGGCGGTGCAGGGGCTTTGCGGCATTATGTCGGTTACGGGTGAGCCGGAGGGGCCGCCCATGCGGGTTCCGGTGGCCTGGATAGACCTGATGACCGGCATGAACGGGGCCGTGGCCGTCCTGGCCGCGCTACAGGAGCGCTCGCGCAGCGGGCTGGGGCAGCACCTGGATCTGGCGCTCTTTGATGTGGGGCTGGCCGCCATGGTTAACCTGGCCCAGAGTTACCTGGTGACCCAGCAGCTACCCGAGCGGTTGGGGAACGCCCATCCTCAGATTGTCCCCTACGGCGCGTTTGCCGCCTCGGATGGCTGGTTCATGCTGACCGTGGGCAACGACGAACAGTACCGCCGGGTGTGCGAGGCTACAGAGCACCCCGAGCTATGGGACGATGAACGCTTCCAGACCAACGCAGGCCGGGTAACCCACCGCGCCGAACTGCTGCCCAGGCTCGAGGCCATCCTGCGCACCCGTCCCCGCCGGGAGTGGCTCGAGCGCTTCACCCAGGCCGGGGTTCCGGTCACGCCGGTCAACAACCTGGCCGAGGCTTTCGCCGAGCCCCAGGCCCAGGCCCGGGGAATGCGCCAGGAGGTTGCCCACCCGACCCTGGGCGCCATTCCCCTAATCGGTTCGCCGCTTTCGCACCTGTCCCGCACCCCTGCCCGCGCCCAGGGCCATCCGCCGCTGCTGGGCGAACATACTCGGGCGGTGCTAGCGGGCGTGCTGGGTTACACGCCGGAGCAAATCCAGCATCTGATAGACGCTGGGGTGGTCAAGGTGGCTTCTTGAGCTCGAGGTTAGCTAAACGCACCAGCACTTTGCATACCATAGGAAAGGTGAGGTAACGAACCGGGGGTAGGGGATAGGCCAGGTAAACTCACAACCTGCCTCCTACCACCCACTCCCGCCCTGAGCGTTGTTGAAAGTTGGGTATGCATCGAAAGTTGGCGTGAGAGCCCGGCCGCCAACGGGTAACTTCATCCCATACACAGAGCGAAGCTTGCTGTCACCGTGAAGAACGAGGGCTTCTACAGGCCCTTGGTACCGAAATCGCTTGAAAGACGTGGCTTTTTGCGCGCTTCAAAGACGTGGCCGCCCATCCAGGCGGCCACTGTTTTGTTCAGGACAAGGCATTCTTGCAGTCGGATCGCGCAAGGTGTGTGAAGATCGCTCTTAGCACAACGTATTTACCCGAATCTGGCGGGTTCGGAAGATGGTGTTAACTCCGTCAGATACCCGCAGGGTGATGATGTGGTTGGCCGAGACCACCGAGCAGTTGGTATACAACCTCACCGTCACCGAGCTGCCGGTGCCCAGCAGTTGGTCGCCGCTGGCCGGGGGGCCGGGTTGCACGTCGCCGAGATTGGTGAACCACTGTAAGGTCAGGGGGTCTCCATCGGGGTCGGAGGCGCTGGCCTGCAGGGTGATCTGGTAGTATTGCCCGTTTTCATCGGAGCCGTTGAAGTTAACGTTCAGGTCGCTGGAGGGGTTGGTAATGCTGGCCGTGGGGGGGTTGTTGGTGCAGTTCACGACGGTGAGGGTGCGGGAATCGGTGCTGGAGAGGGTGTGGGGGGCCGGGGCATCGTCGGTGGCCTGCACGCTGATGGTGTAGCTGCCCGGTGCGCTGAAGGTGCGGCTGGCGGTCAGGCCGGTGCCGAAGCTGGTGCTGCCCACACGCCAGACCACGTTGCTGCTGGGGAAGGGGTTCGCACCGAAATTGTTGGGGTCGCTGACGCTGGCACGGAAGTCGATGGGGGTGTTGGTGCACAGGGTGCTGCCGAGGACGGGCTCCAGGATTCGCACGGTGGGGGGGTCGTTGCGCACGGTGATGTTCACGCTGGCGCTGGCGCTCTGGCCGCCGGAGGTAGCGGTAGCGGTGATGCGGTGGCTGCCCGGGCGCAGGTTAGAGACACTGATTGCGTTGCCGCTTCCCAGGCTGCCCTCGAGGCTGCTGCTCCAGGCCAGGCTGGGGGTTCCGGGGGTGTCCGCGTCATAGGTGGTGGCGTTCAGGAAAACCGGCTGCCGCCAGGAACGTACCAGACCTTCGGTGGGGCTATCAATGCGCACAAAGGGGGGCACGTTGCCCAGGGCCCGGCTCACCGCGCCAAAGGCATTGACCCGCCGCTGGTGGCCACCCGAGCCGTGTACGCCACCGTTGTGGGCCGATTCGTAGAGGATTTGCTCGACCTGGAAGGGTAGCAGGCCAGGGTTGGCGGCCCAGATCAGCGCGGCCACACCGGCCACAAAGGGGCTGGCAAAGCTGGTGCCGTTGACCCGGCGAACCTCGCGCCGGTCGGAGTCGGGGCCGGCCCAGACGGTATAGGGGCCGTAGATATCCACCGAGAAGAAGCCCCGGTCGCTGCCAAAGTTGGAGCCAGCAGCCCTGGCGGTGCTGTCCCAATCCATGCCGCCCACGCAGATCATCCCCAGCAGCTCGCAGGGAACCCAGAGATCCTCTTCCCAGCAGATGCCCAAAAAGCAGTCCTGTTCGTCCACATTGCGCCCACTGTTGCCGGCAGCGGCGAAGAAAATCGGGCGGAAGGGGCTGGTTTCGATGGCCAGCAGTAAGGGGGTAACGGTCGCGTCGAGCAGGGCGCCGGGAACCGCCGGAACGGCTCCGGCGCCACTCATGTTGATAATGCGCGGACGCTCGGCCAGACCCCCGGCCAGGGTAGTGACCACGAAGCGCAGGAACTCGAAGAAGTCGCCGGGCACCTGGATGGCCATCAGCTCGGCCACCGGGCCCGCAGGGCCGGCTGCGCCCTGGCTATTGTCGGGCTGGCCCATAGCGGCCTGGGCTACCAGGGTGCCGTGCCAGGGGCACGGAGCCGACCCGCAACTATATGGGTTCCTGGCCCCCCAACCGGCGCCCCCGTAAATGTTGCGCTGGGTGGGGTAGTCGGGGTGGTCGCGCTCAAAGCCCCCGTCTATGATGGCGATCTTGACCCGGTTGGAGAGCCGCCCGGCTGCCTGGAGCAGCCGCCAGGCCTCGCCTACGCCGATGTCCTGGGCGCTGCCCCGGTTCATGTAGGGCCAGGTAAAGGCGTTGGGGTTGTAGAGGTCACGTTCGGCGGCAGCCACCGAGCTAAAACCGGCCTCGAGGGTAGTGGCCTCGGCGAAGCCCTGGGGGCTCAGCACAAAGTTGAGCGAGACCTTGAGGTTCTGGCTAACCCCCTCGCGGGCGGCGGCAGCCAGCAGGTTGAGGCCCTCCTGGCTGGAGAACTCGAGGTCGCCCCTTGCTCCAGGCACCAGGGCTTGCAAATCCTGGGCGAGCTGGGCCTCGATGGCCGGGCTGGCGTTAATCTGTACCAGGTGGAGCTTGGGGGCACCCTCGAGGCTAATGCTTCGCAGTATCCGCCCACCGTAGCGGGCCGCCAGGGCCTCCACCTTGGCGGTGTCGTCGCTGCTGATCATCAGCTCGTTGAGCACAAACTCGCTCTGGATGCCGCTCTTGCCCCGCAAGGCCCCAACCGGGCGGGGTGCGCCGCCATCGGGGTCGGGGATGGAGGCTACCGACGGGGTGAGGGTTGGGACGATGCGGAAGGTGGACGGGGGAAGCTGGTTGGAGCTGGGGGCGCCGCCGCACTGGGCGGCCATCAGGAGCAGCGAAACAGCCAGCAGGATGGTTTGCATCAGGAACCGAACTCGAGTGGGTTTCATTCTCTTCCTCCTTGAACCCTTCGGGTGTCTACCGAAGTTATGCAAAGGGTAGAGGTGGGGGGTTGAACGGGGCATGAACGCTAAAAAACCCCGCCACTCAGCGGGGTGAGAAATCTGTCAAGTTCAGTTAGGTAAACGATGGAAGAGGGGTAGGTTTGCTGGAGCCGGATACAACACAATGCTATTGGCGTTGCCCAGGGTACTGCCCTCAATAATGCGCTCGGGGATGGTGGGGCTGCCAGGGCTTGAGTCCACCGTGAGCTGGCTGGGTGACAATCGGGCAAAGCGCCCGTTTGCCGAGGGCTTATCGTAAGCCAGCCACAAACCGCCTCCCTCGTCGAAGGCGAAGGCGCGGGGCAGAGCAGTGGCTGGGAGGCTAATCTGCTTATCTGGACTTAGAGTGGCGCTGCCGGTGCCGGTTAGCTGTGTGCTGGTATACTTGTATAAAATAGCTCCACCACAGTTAAAACAAAGCACCCATAGGCTGCCCGCGTTGTCGAAGGCCAGATCGTAGGCCGTGTTGGTAGGGCCTGCTGCAAGGTTCGCAGTCAGTATGCGTACGGCGCTGCTGGCGGTAGTTGAACTGTTCAGGCTGCTAGCATCGAAGCGCATAACCTGACCGCTGTTGCTGCTGAGGTCGTGGCCGACCCACAGGTTGCCCGATGCATCGAAAGCCAGGCCCCTGGGGGTTCCGCTAAAGCCGCTAATCTCGACGGTGGGGGCTACCGTGGTGAGGCTGCTCGTGGCTCCGTTGAGCTGGTTGCTGGTTACACGTACCAACTTTTTGGCGCATGGAATGGATAGCCAGAGGTGGCCGTTGGGGTCAAAAGCCATGCGTTCGGCCCCAGGAACGCAACTAAAGCCCGAGACGTCGAGTCGCTTGTCAGGGGTTTTGCTGCCGGTTGCACCAAGCGTACTCGCCGGGTAACGCAGCAGCGTGGGATCTGAAGTGGTTCCACCCAGCATCCACAGGTTTCCGTCTGGATCAAAAGTCAGATCACGGGCCAGTGCAGTGTCTGCCGACACCGCTGCCGCAGCTGTGTTCGAGGTTTCCAGGTTGTTGCCAGCATACCCCAGAGTGCGGGCATCGCCACTATTCTTGGGGGGGTTGTTGATAGTCCACAGTTTGGCGCTGCTGGGAATCTGGTTGTAGGTCACTGTAATCTGGCTGGTCTCATTGTTTTTCACACAGGCTTGGGTTTTGTCGCTGCTCCCGGTGTAAGCAGAGCGAACCACTGTACTGCTGGTTGTCTGACTGGTGGTTTTCTTGACATCAATCACATAGTTGCCACCGCCAACGCTGAGCGTTTGGGAGCTGGTTAGCGTCTGGCTGAAGCTGTTTGGCCCGCTCACCGTCACTTTACCGTTAATACCTGGGGGAAGGCCATTGATGATGACCTGTAAAGTGCCCTGGCCATCGGTATTACAAGCCGTTTGCTGACCACCAGGACAAGCCGTGAGCAACAGCGACAGCGCTCCCAAAAGACCAAACCATACCTGTTTCATTCGTAACCTCCCTTTTTCATTCGTAACCTCCCTTTACGCCTTGCTTGTAGTGTGCCATACCCTAGCACGCCCGGAGGTTAACGAAACACCCCTTAACGCTCCATGAACGCTCCACGGCCTGGGTAAACTGAAGCTATGCTTTACACACTGGGCGGCCTGCGCCTCGAGGGCAGCGGCTTCAGCCGGGAGAAGCCCCTGCTGCTGCTGGCCTACCTGGCCCTGGAAGGCCCCAGGCCCCGGCGCTTTCTGGCCGAGCTGTTCTGGCCCGAGGCCGCCGACCCCATGAACTCCCTGGCAGTGGCCCTGGCCAAGCTGCGTAAGCTAGGGGTGGCCTACAACGACGAAAGCCGGGCCTGGGTAGACCTGGACTGCGATGCCCTGGCTTTGCAGGATGCCCTGCGGGCGGGGCGCTGGGAGGAGGGGGTGCGCCTGTATGGGGGGCCTTTTGCCGAGGGGCTTGCGGCCACCGAGGTGGGGAGCGAGCTTGAGGAATGGGTCTACGAGGTGCGCGAGCGGCTGGCCCGCGAGGTGCGCCAGGCCCACCTGGTACTGGCCGAGAAAGCCGCCCACCAGGGGAGGTTCGCCGAGGCTGCTGCCCTTGCCGAACGAGCCTACCAGGTAGCCGGCGCGCCGCCTTTGGAGCCGGAGGAACTGCCCCAGGTCTACCGGCTGCTGCTGGCTGGCGAGCATCCCCTGGCCGAGGCCCTGGGGCGCGAGGCGCGGGAGCTGGGCATTGCGCTGGGCGGCTCGAGCCAGGCCGCCCGGGGTCGCCTGCGGCAGGGTCTGGTGGGCCGGGAGCAGGAAATCGCAGCCCTGCTGGCCACCCAGGAAGGAGCCTGGGTCTGGGTGCGGGGTGGGGCCGGGATGGGCAAGACCGCCCTGCTACACGAGGTGGCGGGCCGCACGGGCTGGCTCTACCTGCCGGCCCGTTCAGGGCTGCCTTACGCTACGCTGGAACCCCTGCTGGAGAACCTTCAGGGGGGTGAGGAGGCCCTGCTGCGCCGGGCGGTGCAGTTGCGCGAACACCTCCTCCTGGACGACTGGGAGCAGATGGATCCCGAAAGCCAGCGCATTTTGCTGCGCCTGCGGAGCCTGCGCCCGCCCATCCGGGTGGTGGCCTCGGGCCGGGGAGAGCCCCCCTTTGCGGTGGATGGGCTGGTCGAGCTCGAGCCCCTCTCAAGAGAGGAACTGGCAGGCTATCCGGGGGCTTTCGAAGCAACCGGAGGGGTACCGGCCCTGGTGGGGGCCTGGCTGCGCGGGGAGCCCATCCAGACCGCCCTGGAAGCCCGCTTGCTCGGCCTGAGCGAGCCGGCGCGGCAGGTTTACATGGGGCTGGCCCTGCTGGAAACCCCCGACCTGCTGCTGGTGCGCCAGGCGGTGGGCCTGAACGCAACCGAGATGGCCCAGGCCGTAGACCTGCTGCTTTCCGCCGGGCTGATCAACCTGAACGGGGCCGTCTTCGGGCGCGAGGCCGCTTTGAGCTACATTGCTGAACGTCCCACGCTCGAGGCCCGGCTCAGCCTGGGGCTGGCCCGCCTGCTCAAACCCCAGCAGGCCCTGCCGCTCTACCGGCGGGCCCGGGCGCTTCTGGAGGATACTGACCTGCCCCACCTCCAGCAGGCCTACCGGGCCTGGGCCACCGAGCTGATTCGCCGTGGCTTTCCCAAACGGGCCGCCGAGGAGCTTACCGAGGCCCCCAACCACCCCGAAATTACCCTGCTTCGCGCGCGGGCCTTCGAGCGGGCGGGCCTGTATAAGGAGGCCCTCGAGGCGATGCGCTTCCTGCCCGACACCCCCGAGCACCTGGCCCTCAAGGCCACCCTTTTCCACCGCCTGGGCCGGGCCGATGAAGCCCAGGAAGCCGCCGAAAAAGCCCTATCGGGGGGGATAGAGGCCCGGGCTGAAGCGCAGAATACCCTGGGCCTGATTGCTCTGGCCAAAGGAAGCTTTGCCGAAGCAGCCGCCGCCTTCAGACGGGCCGCCGCTCTGTGGCTGGGCCTGGGCGACGAAAACCGCCGTCTGGATGCCCTCAACAACGCGGCCATCGCCCGTGCCCGCACCGGTGAGGATGTGGCCCAGGTCTTCCAGGAGCTTTTGCAGGCCGCCCAGGACAACCCGAGCCTGCGGGCCCAGGCCCTCATCAACCTGGGTAAGGAACTCGAGCGGCAACAAAAGCTCGAGGCCGCACTGCAAAGCTACCAGGAGGCCGAACAACTGGCCCTGGCCACTGGCAACCTCAAGAAAGCCGCCCTGGCCCAGAACAACGCGGGGGCTCTGCTGCACGTTCAGAACCGCACTTCCGAAGCCCGGGCCTATTACCACAAAGCCATCGAGGCGGCCCGCGAGGCGGGCGAGGCCTATGTGCTGGCCCTGGCCCTTTCGAACCTGGCCGAGCTGATGGGGGATCTCGAGGTCTGGCAGGAGGCCATTGCGGTCTCGGAAAACGCCGGGTATTTCGACCTGGCCCAGCAGCAGCGGGCGCAGATGCAGGCGTTCATGGAGCGTTCAGGGTAGCGGCGGCAGGATAAACCCATGCCACGGAGCGCGTACTGGCTCGAGGAGACCCCTTATCTGGAGGTGCAGGATGCGATGGATGCTGATGCTGGCGGCGGTGGTGGGGCTGGTGGGTTGCGACCTTTTGGGGCGTGGGACGAGCCCCATCTCGGCGGAGGTGTATCCTTCGCCCCGGCGGGCGGCCTGGGAGGAGGAGGTGCAGGTGAGCCTGCCCTGGCGGGCGGGCGGGGGCCTGCGCCTGAGCCTGGCGGGGGAGGAAGTGACGGGCTTGCGGACTGAACCCGAGGGGTCAGGCAGCAAGGTGTTCTTCAAGGTGCCCCGCAACTTCTGGGGCGGCCCACAGGCACTGGATATTACCGACGGGGCCAACCGGGCCACGGGCAGCCTGACCGTGCTGGGCGAGAGCGTGGGCGCGGGAGCCCTGGTGGTGCTCAAGCCGGGGGTTACCGACGGTGCTTTTGCCCAGCAGATTGGCGGGGCTGGCCTGCGGGTGGTGCCCAACGCCAAGGGGGAGCCCTCGGTGCCTCTGGGTGCGGCCTCCGGGCCCTGCGCCGGGCGGCTGGCCCAGGTAGCCCAGGCCCCCGGCCCGCCCCTGGCGGTGGGGGCTTTGCTCGAGCGCCTTGAGACCGCCGCCGCAGGGGCTATCGTAGACCTGGACGGCATTCTGGGCATTGACCCCCTGACCGGCTACGACACCGGCTCCGACCTGGATCCGAGCCCCAATAGCAGCCCCATCAATGCCCGGCAGGCCATCCAGCGCAACCCGGCCAGCAACTTCACCGGGGCAGGTACTACCATTGCGGTAATTGATACCGGGGTAGCCAGCCTGACCGGCCTCAACCTGCGCACCGGTGGGGCCGACTTCACCAACCTCGACACCCCCAACCCCAACCTCGACGAGTACCGGGACGGCCTGGGCCACGGCACCGCCGCCGCAGTGCTGGCCGCCGATGCGGCCTACGGGGTGGCACCCGCCGCCGGGATTCTGCCCATCAAGAGCTGCGACAAAAACGGCAAATGCCCCCTGGCCGCGGTCATCCGGGGCATCTGTCATGCGGTGGCCTATGCCGAGGGTAATAAGAACCAGAAGCTCATCCTTAACCTAAGCCTGGGCAGCGACACCCCCAGCGAAATCGTCTATATCGTCCTCAAAGATGCCCTGATGAAGCGCGGGGTGGACGGCCTCCCGACAGTGGCCGCCGCCGGCAACCAGTGGGCCATCCGTAGCAGCAAAAAGGGCACCCTGCACCACTTTCCGGCCTCCTTTGGCGGGAGCCGGGGCCTTTCGGTCAGCCGTGAGCCGGCCCGCCGCATGACCCCGCTGAAGGGGCTCCTGAGCGTGGGGGCGGTGGGGCTATATAGCAGTGCCTTCCGCGTGAGCGGCTTCAGCAACCAGGGCGACTTTGTAGACCTGGTGGCCCCCGGCGAGCGGGTGCGGAGCCTGCGCCCGGCGAACCTCGAGGCCGAGTTCACCGGCACCTCGTTTGCTGCCCCCCTGGTAGCGGGCGCGGCGGCGGTCGTGCGTCAGGCCAGTGCGCTCACCCCCCTGACCCCGGAGGCCCTCGAGCTCACCCTGCTGGCCAACCTCACCAACCCTAGCGGGCTGGGGGACGCGCCGGAAGAGGCCAGGGGCCAGGGCATGCTGGATATGACGAGGGGCCCCTAGATCAGCTAGATCAGCACACTCACCGACTGGTTGGTATGCACCCGCCTTATGGCCTGGGCCAGCAGGGGCGCGGTGGGCAGGATGGTGTAGCCCAGCGCCGGGTTTAGCGCAATGGTGTCGGTGAAGACCACCTCGCGGATGGCCGGGTGGGCCAGGTTCTCGCGGGCACTGCCCACCAGCACCGCGTGCGAGGCCATCACGATGACCTCCGGGATGGCTCCCGCAGCCACCAAAGCCTCTACGCCCCGCCGAATGGTGCCGCCGGTGGAGATGATGTCATCAATGATAAGGGGACGCTTGCCCGCCACGTCCCCAATCACATAGCTGACCTGGGTTTCGCGGGGGCCGGTGCGGCGTTTGGCCAGGATGGCCAGGGGCAGGTTCAGCCGCTCGGAGAGCCTGCGAGCCTGCTCGGCCCGGCCCGAGTCGGGCGAGACCACCACCGCATTTTCGGTCAGGCGCTGGCTTTCCAGATACTCAGCAAAAAGCCGTACTGCCGAAAGCTCGTCCACCGGTTGATAAAAAAAGCCCTGAATCTGGGGGGCGTGCAGGTCCACGGTAATGACCCGGTGGATGCCCACATGTTCCAAAAGGCCCGCCACCAGCCGGGCGGTAATGGGCTCCCGGCCCTGGGTTTGTTTATCCTGGCGGGCGTAGCCAAAGTAGGGAATGACCGCGTTGATGCGGCCTGCGCTGCTGCGGCGTACCGCGTCGGCCAGCACCAGCAGTTCCATCAGGTTATCGTTGACCGGGGGCGCAGTGGGCTGGATCAGGTACACATCGTCGCCGCGGATGCTTTCCAGCAGGCGCACCCGCACCTCGCCGTCGGGGAAGCGCTCCACGGTGGCCTTGCCCAGTTGTATGCCCAAGGCTCGGGCGACTGCTTCGGCCAGGGGGCGGTTGGCGTTGCCGCAAAAGAGTTTGACATGTCCGCTGTTAGTGTGCTGAACATCCTCTACCAGTTCTGAACCCAGTCGCTGCTCCGTTACGGATGCTCCCCCCATGCTTCCTCCTCCTCGAGTGCCCGCATATGCCAACCTATTGAAGTTCACTTTGATACCTCAGTATACCTGGGCACCCCAGTAGGCATCACCAAGCCTCCAAGTCGCGGTCTTAATCAAGTTGAAGCAGGAAGCCAACATCTGCAGCCCAACGAAGGAAGCATTGGCGAACGCCCGATTTGGTACGACTTTGTTTCAACTGTTCAACACCTGGCCAATCAGACTGGCCAGTCGTTCCGAGGCGCTCTCCAAAAAAGTTTCGAAGGCTGTGGGGGCTTCGCTGCCGGCCTGGTCGGTAATGGCCCGCAGCAGGGCCATCGGCATACCCATGCGCTTGGCGGCCCAGAGGGCGGCGGCGCCTTCCATTTCCACCGCATCGGCGGCGAACACCCGGCGTACTTCTTCGGCCTCGCTGCGGTGGGCCAGAAAGCGGTCGGCACTGGCAATACGCCCCAGGTAGATAGGCAAGCCCATGGCCAGGGCCGTGCGCAAAACCTTGGAGGTGAGCCCTGCATCGGCAGGAATAAAGCGTTCGCCGGTAGCCAGCTCACCCGGTGCACGGCCAAACGCCGTAATGTCCACGTCGTACTGCACGGCATCCTGGGCCAGGATCAGATCGAGGGTTTTGAGGTCAGGGTTCAAAGCCCCGGCCACGCCCACCCAGAACGACTGGGCCGGGTTGAAACGAACCTTGGCATAGGCTACTGCCGCAGCGGCGGCTGCTTTGCCCACCCCGGTTTCGATGAGCACCACCGGATAGCGCCCCAGCTCCCCCTGGTGGATGGTCCAGGGGCCATCCACGGCCTGTTGCAAGCTGAGCTGTTTGCGCAGAGCCTGGGCTTCGACGCCTTCGGCAGCAAAAAGAGCGACCACGGACATACTGGGTAGCCTAGCACTCACCAGTGCGAACATCCAGCAGTAGTCTAGCGGGAAACGCCCGAATTACGGGAGGTGTGAACTGCAGGGTAATACCATCCTTGCCTGAACACTTCACCTGTTATGGAAACGATGAAGTGGGGAACAGGGGTCAGGGGACAGGGGCCAGACGTTGTATTACCTTCCCTCATCTGGGGCCTCCAGCAGAACCGTTTGTCGGCGTGTTGATGGGAAGATTTACCTGGCGTTGAGGTATTTCGGGAGGCGTAGGTACCTCAATCCATAATCTCGATGGTTTCCTGGATGTGCAGGCCGCTTTCCAGCACCCGCTGGGCCCAGGCCCGTGCGCCCTGGGGGTCGTGGTCGCGGTAGTTGCCGCACTCGAGCTCACTCACCCCCGGCACGGGTTCGGTATGGTTCACCACGTCCTTCAACGTTTCCCGGAAAGCCTCCAGTACTTTCTGGGGCCCCGGCTCCCCCAGCACTACCATATAAAACCCGGTGCGGCAGCCCATCGGCGAAATGTCCACCACCCCCTCGAGATGACTGCGGATATAGGTGGCCAGGAGGTGCTCGAGGGTGTGAACGGTGCCGGTGCTGAGGGCTTCTTGGTTGGGTTGTACAAAGCGCAGGTCGTACTTCTCAATGCGGTCGCCCCTGGGGGTCTCCTTCACCCCCGCCAGTCGCACGTAAGGAGCCTGGACTTTCTTGTGGTCAAGGCGAAACGATTCGGGAATGGGTGGCTTGGACATCAGCTTCAGTTTACAGGGCTTAAAGCCGAACGCCGAAGGTCGAAAGCCAGAAGCCGCAAATCCCAACGGCCCTCCACCCTAGACTCTTGACCCTTGACGTTCTTAACCCCGCAATTTCTTCCACAGCTCGGGGGTGAAAAGCAAAAAAACCGGAATCAACTCAATACGTCCGGCCCACATCTGGAAAATCAGGATTGCTTTAGATAGCGGCTCCAATCCGGCATAGCTTCCCATCGGCCCCACTTCGCCCAGCCCCGGCCCGATGTTGCCGATGGCCTGGGCGCTTGCGGTGAAGCCAACTATAAAGTTGTTCTCGAGCAGCGAAATAGTCAGCGTACCGGCGGCCAGCAGCGCCACGTAGAGCGTAATGAAAGCGGCTACCGAGCGCATCACATCCTCACCCAGAGCCTTGCTGCCCAGCCGCAGAGTGATGATGGCCTGGGGGTGCAGCGAACGGATTAACTCCCGCCGCACAATAGCCCCCACCACCAGCAACCGAATCACCTTGATACCCCCCGCGCCCGAGCCCGCACATCCCCCCACAAACATGGCCGCGACCAGAATGGCCTGGGCAGCCGGAACCCATAGGGCAAAGTCGGCGCTGGCATAGCCGGTGGTGGTGATGATGGAGGTCACGTTGAAGAAGGCATGGCGGAGGGCGTCGCTCCAGCTATAGTTCATGTCCCGGGTGTGGTGGGTCATCAGGAAAGCCGCCAGCGATAAGCTAAACACCAGGACAATCAGGGTATAGACCCGCAGCTCCACATCTCTTAATAGCGGACGGGGGTCCAGCGTGAAAAAAAGCCTGTACTGGAGCACGAAACCTGCCCCACCCAGAAACATGAACAGGGTGCCGAACCACTGGGCCAGCGGGGTGTACTGCTCAAAACTGCGGGGGTTGGGGCTAAACCCCGCAGCCGGTAGGGTGGTCAGGGCGTTGCAAACGGCTTCAAAGGGGGGAACACCGGCGACCCAGTAGCACAGCGCGGCGGCCACGGTAAGGGCAGCGTACACTTTGAGGATGCTCTGTGCGGTGGTGCGCAGCCGGGGGGTGAAGGGTTCTTTTTGGACCCCGGTGCTCTCGGTGATAAAAAGCTGACGCCCGGCCACAGCCAGATGGGCCAGCAGGGCCACCGCCAGCACCAGGAAACCGACCCCTCCAAACCACTGCATCAGGCTGCGCCAGAAGAAGAGGCTATAGCCAAACTGGGAAAAATCGGCCAGAGCGGTGGCCCCGGTGGTGGTGAAGCCCGACATGGCTTCAAAGAGCGCATCGAGATAGGGCATACCCCCCGCAATCCAGAACGGGATGGCGCCCAAAGCAGGCACCAGCAGCCAGATCAGGGCAATCGAGAGGAGGGCTTCGGCCCGGCCCGGCTCGTGTCTGGGGTCGCCCAGTTTACGGAACCACCCACCCAGTCCCAGGCCTACCACAGCCCCGATCAGGAAGCCCCAGGGCGATTCGCGGAGCAGAAGCGCCAGGGCCTCGAGCCCCAGCATTACCAGGCCCAAAGCCAGGTACACCACGCCCAGGAAGTAGTAAGCAAAGCGCAGGTTTTCGAGCAGCCAGGGTTTAGCTCGGGTTCTCATCTGACACCCAATCTGCTCAGAAGTGACCCAAAAGCGATATAAGAGACCCTCGGACGCGCCCCCTGGCGCGGCAAGTGAGGGGCGCGTTTAGCGCCGCTCACGCGCAGAGTTGGTATGAATACCAACCCTGCCTTTCGCTGCGAGCAGGCCAGGCCATCGAAAGCGTGTAAAACGCGCTGGGCTAGTTCAATTCCAGACTGTGCGGCTTCAGAGTTGTTGCGCCGCCAGAGCAATGCAGGTATGAACAGCCTGGATTTCATCGAGCGCCTCAGGCCCTTAGCCGACGCCAGAGGTCGGGGGTGAAGAGCGAGAATACCGCAATCAACTCGATCCGGCCTGCCCACATCTGAAAAATCATCACCGCTTTGGAGATGGGATGCAGATTGCCGTAGTGGGCCATGGGCCCCACATCGCCCAGCCCAGGTCCCACGTTGCCGATGGCCGCCGCCGAGGCGGTAAAGGCGACCACGAAGTCTTCTTCCAAGACCCCCATCACCAGTGCGCCCAGGGCAAAGAGACCCACGTACAGGGTGATAAAGGCCGAAACCGCCCGCAGTACATCCTCGCCGATGTTCTTGTTGCCGACCCGCAAAGGCAGCACTGCCTGGGGGTGCAGGGCCCGCTGCAACTCCCGCCGCACCAATGAGCCAATCACCAGCCAGCGGATGACCTTGATGCTCCCCCCCACGCTGCCGGCGCTTCCGCCCACGAACATCAGCATGACCAGAAGGGTCTGGGCGGGTACCACCCACTGGGCAAAGTCTGCCGAGGCGAAACCGGTGCCGGTAATGATGGAAGCGGTTTGAAAGAAGGCATGGCGCAGGGCCGGTTCCAGGGTGTAGTCGTGTCGGAAGAACAGCACCCCCGCCATGACCAGCGCTACCGTCAGCACAATCAGGGCGTAGGCGCGAAACTCGGGGTCGCGCAGGGGCGCGGCGTACTCGCGGCCAAAAATGGCCCGGTACTGGAGCAGCAGATTAACCCCGGTCAGGAACATGACCACGGCCGCTATCCACTGGGTGAGGGGGGCATAGGCTGCGAAACTCTGGGGGTTGGGGCTGAAACCGCCGGCGGAGACGCTCGAGAAGGTGTTGGTGATGGCCTCGAAGACCGGCACGCCGGTCAGCAGGTAGGCGGTCAGGGTGAGCAGGGTCAGTAGCAGATAGACCCGCAGGATGTAGTTGGCGGTTTGGCGCAGCTTGGGGGTGAGCTGCTGCTTTTGTACGCCGGTGGTCTCGGCAAAAAACATCTGCCGTCCAGCCAGGGCCAGGTGGGGCAAGACCACAATAAAGAGCAGCAGGATGCCCATCCCGCCAAACCACTGGCTCAGGCTGCGCCAGAAAAAAAGCCCATAGCTGAACTGCGAGAAGTCGGCCAGGATGGTGGCCCCGGTGGTGCTGAAGCCGGAGGTGGCTTCGAACAGCGCGTCCAGGTAGCTGAGGCCCCCCGAAATCCAGTACGGGATGGCCCCCAGGATGGGCACCAGAATCCAGAGCCCGGCCACTGTGAGCAGGGCTTCGGCCCGGCGCGGCTCGGCCTGGGGGCTTCCCAGCCGCCGGAGAACCCAGCCAAGGGGTAGTCCAATGGCCGCCCCCACAAAAAAGCCCAGGGCATTCTCGCCCAGGAGCGTATCGGTCAGGCCCAGCAGGCCCATCACCGCACCCAGCGCCACATACACCGTTCCGGTCATGTAGGTGGCCACCGGGATGGGGTTGGCCCGGACTGCTTTAGCGAACCTGGGCCAGGACTTCATCGGCCACCTGCCGGTCGGTGAGTACCAGGAGCTTGTCGCCAGCCGTAACCGCCAGCATAGGGGAGCGCAGGTAGACCTTGGTGCCGCGCTCGAGGGCCACCGCCACCGCCCCCTGGGGCAGCACCAGCTTGTCGAAAGGGGTCTCGCGGAAGTCGGGGGGTACCTCGAACTCCAGGAGCTCGATCTGGTCTTCGATCAGGGCCAGGTGATCCACGTTGTCGGGAGCGATCCAGTCCACCACCTCGCGCACCGCGGCCGCGCGGGGGGTGAGGGGGATGTCTATGCCCACATGCTCGAAAAGGCGGCGGTTTTCGCCCCGGTTGACCCGGGTAATCACCTTGGCTACCCCCACCTGCTTGGCCAAGAGCGAGACCAGCAGGTTTTTTTCGTCGTTTTCGGTGACCGCTACCATCACGTCCACATGGTCGAGGCCCTCGGACTCCAGAAGCTCGAGGTCGGTGCCGTCGCCCTCGAGGACCAGGGCCCCCGGCAGATGCTCGGCCAGCCAGGCGCAGCGGTCGGGGTTGTGGTCGATGATGGTGACCTCGAGACGGTGCTTCAGCAGCTCTTTGGTCACCATGTAGCCCACATTGCCACCCCCCACCACCATCACCCGCCGCACCCGCTCACGGGGGGCAAAGCAGGCCTGGATGACATCGAAGCCCTGGGGGGTGGTCATGAAGAAGATGCGATCCTCGGGCTCGAGGGTCAGCTCCTTGAACCTGGGGTCGGTGGCGGCGTAGAACTTGCCCTCCCGCAGGATGCCGGCCAGAAAGCTGCCGCCCGGCCAGTCCAATAGGGCCAGCTCCTTGCCCACATAGGGGCCGCCCTCCCGCACCTGATACTCCACAAAACGGAGCCGTCCTCCGGCCAGTACCTCGGTGTCTACCGCGCCCGGAATGCGGATCACCTCGACAATTTCCTTGGCCAGCGAGCGCTGGGGCCAGAAGACCTGGTCAATGCGGGTGCCCAGAATTTCTACCGTGCGGGGGTCGGTCAGGATGTCCACATAAGACTGCTTACCCACAAAACACAGGGTTTCCCTGGCCCCCAGACCCTTGGCCAGCATGCAGGCAATCAGGTTGACCTCGTCCCAGTTGGTAGTGGCAATAAAGGTGTTGCACAAGTCCACCTTGGCTTCGCGCAGGATTTCGGGGTCGGTGACGCTGCCAATCACCACCTGTACATCCAGCCCCCCCAGCCGCTCCTTGGCATCTGGGTTGGTATCCACCACCACCAGGTCGTGCTGGGTGTGTAGAGCTTTCGCAATCTGCGAGCCGATCTCGCCGCCGCCAGCAATCACGATGTACATAAGGGGCTCCGCTTTACTACCTGCCAATAGCCGAAAGCCAAATGCCGAAGGCCCCTGTGGAGGTCTTCGGAGGGTTTGGTCTCCCGGTTTTGCCGAATGCTCAAGTCTAGACAGACCTGAAAAGGTTTCATAAGCCAGACCGGGTTCAGCTTACACCCGAATTGTTTCTATGGCTACGTTGTGCATCACCGGCACCCCCGGTTTCCAGGCCACCCGCCCCACCATCTCGCCGTACAGGTCGTAGGCTTCGGCCTGGGTGACCCTGACCCGGATGATGTCGCCAATCTTGACCGTTCCATCGGTCTCAACGTAGACCAGGCCGTCAATGCCCGGCGCGTCGAATTTGGAGCGGCCCACTACCTGGCCCGGTAGCTCGCCGTAGTCGTCCACCATGACCTCGAGGGTCTGGCCCACTCTGGCCTGGTTTTTCTCGAGGCTAATCTGCTGTTGCAGGGCCATCAGGCGTGCACGGCGTTCCTCCTTGACCTCCTCTGGCACGGCTCCCGGCAGGGCGTTGGCGTCGGCCCCTTCCACCTCGGAGTAGGTGAAGCAGCCCACCCGGTCGAGCCGCGCCTCGGCGATAAAGTCCAGCAAGAGGGCGAAGTCCTCTTCGGTTTCGCCGGGGAAGCCCACGATGAAGCTCGAGCGTATCGCCAGGTCGGGGGCGATGGCGCGCCATTCCTGAATGGTTTTGAGGTGGCTTTCGGCCCCCCCAGGGCGGCGCATGGCCCGTAGGATGCTGGGGCTGGCGTGCTGCAACGGCACATCCAGGTAGGGCAGCAGCTTGCCCTCGGCCATCAGGGGAATCAGGTCGCGCACGTGCGGGTAGGGGTACACGTAGTGCAGCCGCAGCCAGGCCCCCAGCTTTGCCAGTTCGTTGACCAGGTCTACCAGGTGTGCCCGTACTGGTCGGCCTGCGTAGTCGGAGGGACGGTGGCGAAGATCCACCCCGTAGGCCGAGGTGTCCTGGGCAATCACCAGCAGCTCCTTGGTGCCGGTGCCCACCAGCCGGGCCGCCTCGAAGAGGATGTCGGCGGCATCGCGGCTTTGTTGCAGGCCGCGTAGCTTGGGGATGATGCAGAAGCTGCAGCGGTGGTTGCAGCCCTCGGCAATTTTCAAGTAGGCATAGTGGCGGGGGGTGAGCTTGACCTGGGGCGGCACCAGGGCCGTGAAGGGGTTCTGATCCAGGGGCGCCACCCGTTGCACGGCGGCCAGTACCCTGTCTACCTCGCCGGGGCCGGTGACTTCCAGCACCTGCGGATGGGCCTGCTGGATGACCTCGGGGCGGGCCCCCAGGCAGCCGGTCACGATCACCCTGCCGTTCTCCGCGAGGGCCTCGCCAATCGCGGTGAGCGACTCCTCCACCGCCGGGGTGATGAAGCCGCAGGTATTCACCACCACCACATCGGCGCCCTGGTACGTCGGGGCGGTCTCGTACCCCTGGGCCCGCAAACGCGAGAGTATCTGCTCCGAATCCACCAGGGCCTTGGGACAGCCCAGACTCACAAACCCAACCTTGCCTGCCATTCGCTCTCCTGTGCGCCGGTGGCGCGACAACATTAGCGAGTATAGCAGGAATAGCGTGAATGGGTGGAAACCGCAAAGTTGAAGGAGGCACGTCATTGTTAGAGAAGTCAATAGTTCGTCTAATGTCGCAGGTCACAAGTCGCAGGCCCATGGCCAAAAATCCTTGACCAGACCCTTCTGGGCTGCTTCAAGGGATGCCTCCGGAACTGCCTACAAATCTCCTGCAAAGGGTGGTGCTACAATCCATAAGGTTTCTGGGAACCTGCATTCGTGGCCAGTGGAAACCGGAGGTCAAGATGGCAGGACTTATGGATTTGCTTGGAGCGGCCCTCAACGAAAACACCATCAAGCAGATGGCGGGCCAATTGGGGGCTTCGGACACCCAGGTACAGAGCGCTATCGGGATGGCATTACCGGCCCTTTTGCAGGGCTTGCAGCGAAATGCTGCCGATCCAAAGGGGGCCGAGTCGCTGGCCGCTGCGCTAGACCGCGACCACGACGGGAGTGTGCTGGACGACTTGATGGGCTTTCTGGGCCAGGCTCAGCAGGGGCCGGGCGCCGGTATTCTGCGGCACGTGCTGGGTGATCATCGGGCGACAGTGCAACAGGGCATCGGCCAGGCGGCGGGCATCAACCCCAACCAGGTGGGGAGCCTTCTGGAGATGCTGGCCCCGATTGTGATGGGAGCGCTGGGCAAAACCACCCGTCAGCAAGGCGCGGGGGCGGGTGGCCTGCTGGATCTGCTGGAGCAAGCCACCGGGCAGATGCAGCAGCAGCAGCCCCAGGCCTTCAATCTGGTCAACATGCTGCTCGACCAGAACCGCGATGGAAACGTGGTGGACGACGTGGTGCGGATGCTGGGCAATTTCCTGAAGCGATAGGGGTCTGAAAGAAATAGGGCCGGACACATGATCCGGCCTTTTTTGCGGAACCACTGTCTTTAGCGCCTTTTCACCGGTTCACTGTCCGTAGCGCAGCGATACTACCTGCCCTACGTTGCCCATGCGGCCCCGATCCTGGCCGTCCACAATGACCCGCACCACCCCGGCGTTACCGGCTCGCACCACCACCGGGAGGGGGAAGCTGAGCTGGGTGCCGCCGGGGGCGGTGCCCTCGTAGAGCTGCCGGCCTGTGCGGGCGTCGGTCACGCGGAGCCAGCTGGCGCCCTCGAGCCTCAGCACCAGCCCGGTGGTGGGGGTGGTCGGATTGGGGGGGGACGTGGGCTCTGGGGTGGTGGGTGCGGCGGGGTTGGGCGGGGGGGCCGGTGGAACGGGGGTGAGGGCGAAGCTCAGGCTGCGGTCGCTTTGCAGGGTGAGTACCTGTTCGTATTTCTGGTAGCCAGCGGCCTCAATCCGGAGGGTGCGTTCGCCGGCCTCCACGCGGGCCTCGAGGGGGGCCTGCCCCAGCAGAAAGCCATCGAGGTAGACCCGCGCCCCGGGGGGCTGGGTGGCAATCCGCAGGCTCACCTGCTGGGGGGGCGGGGGCGTGACGGGGGCCGGTGGGGGGGGTACAGGGGCCGACGTGCTGGGCGGGTTCAGGGCCCGGTAGCCCAGCCAGCCCAGTACCGCCAGGAGCAAAATAAGTGGCACCAGCCAGAGCCAGCCCGTGCTGGAAGGGGAGGTAGGCGCTTTTGTGCTGGAAACGGTTTGGGAAGCAGCGGGCCCTCCCGAATCGGGGGCGCCGATGGGGTAGAGGGCCAGCAAAGGGGCCGGGTCGAGACCCAGCAGCTGGGCGTAGCGCTTCAGGTAGCCTCGAGCCAGGGCCGGCTCGGGCAGCTCGTCGAAGCGACAGTCCTCCAGCGCCTCCAGTATGGCCCGCCGCACCTTGAGAACCTCCGCGGCCTGGGCTAAGTCCAGCCCTTTGGCTTCGCGGGACTCTTTCAACCGCTTCCCCAGCTCACACATTGCGCCTTATTCTATGCCAGTTTATCAGCTAACGTACACGTTATGGCTAGCTGTTCACTCGAGCTCTGCCAAAGCCAGCGCGATTTGCGCTGCAAGCCGGGCATTTTCTTCCAAAAGGCGCAGGTTGACCTCGTCGGTCTGACCGCCGCTCAGCTCGGAGATTCGCCGCAGCAGGAAGGGGGTCAGGGCCTTGCCGCCTATTCCGGCCCGGGCGGCCTCCTGGGTGGCCTGTTCGACCCAGTGCTGTACCTGGGCAAAGTCCAGCCCTTTGGAAATGGGGTTAAGCACCAGCGAGGCTCCCGGCAGCCCCAGCCCTCGAGCGGCCCGAAAAGCCTGGGCGGCCTCAAGCGCCGACTCGACCCGAGCGGGCAGGAGGTAGGGGCTGGTGGGGCTGTGAAAGGCGGGCAGGCGATTAGTTTTGTAGCCCAGCAGGGCCACCCCCAGCGACTCCAGGCGCTCGAGGGTGGCGGCCAGGTCAAGAATGCTTTTAGGCCCCGCCGAGACCACCACAATGGGCGTGCGGGAAAGCTCGAGCAGATCTGCCGACTCGTCGTAGGGATGGGGGTGTACCCCGCCAATACCCCCGGTGGCGAAGACCTGGATACCGGCCTTGTGGGCCAGGAAGGTGGTGGAGGCCACGGTGGTGCCGGCACTCCTGCCCTGGGCGACCAGTGCGCCCAGGTTCCACAGGCTGGCCTTGTCGGCGCTGTCGTCGGCAGCGATGGCCTTTAGCTCGTCCGGGGTCAGGCCCACCACCACCTCGCCTTTCAGAATGGCGATGGTGGCGGGGACGGCGCCGGCTTGCCGCACGGTGTCCTCGAGCTTCTGGGCTAGTTGCAGGTTCAGGGGGCGGGGCAGGCCATGGGTGATGACGGTGGACTCGAGGGCCACCACCGCCTGGTGGGTTTGCAGGGCTTGGGCGACTTCGGGATGCAGACGCATAGGAACAGCATAAGGGAGGGGGCAGGGGTTATGGAGGGGGCAGGCGACAGAGGTTCCCACTGAATTTTATTGACTCTACGATGCTTGTTGCTGTCTTTATCTCGTCATCAAATCGGGTTACTGCTCCCTTGGGCAACTGGCGTGTAGATGCGCTGTTTGGCTTAGAAGCAGTGAATTCAGCGTAGTTGCATACCCCTGACCCCGCTTCCTTTACCCCTTTACTTGCGGGAACACCCGATTGCGCCCCGCTCGCTTGGCCGCGTAGAGCTGTTCGTCGGCGGCGGCGAGGAGTTTTTCGTGGTTGGGCAGAGTGGGGTCGTTGCTCACCCCGATGCTCACCGTAACCTTCAGATCTGGGTGAATAGTACTCCAGTCATGGCTCTCCACCCGTTGCCGCACCCGTTCACAGGCCACCAGCGCACCGAGCAGGTCGGTTTGTGGGAAGACCAGGGCGAATTCTTCTCCCCCATAGCGGGCCGCAAAGTCCACCCCGCGGCAACTGGACTCGAGCATCTGTCCCACCACCCGGAGGACATCGTCGCCGACCTGATGGGAAAAGTGATCATTAATCTGTTTGAAATGGTCAATGTCCACCATAGCTACGCTAAGGGGAAAGTGGTAGCGTTTGGAAGCAGCAAACTCGCGCTCCAGGTTTTCCTCGAGGTAGCGGCGGTTATAGAGCCGGGTGAGGGGATCCTGACGGGCCAGTCGCTCTAGCTCCTGGGACTGCAGGCGCAGTTTGTCCAGCAGGCGCGACTTTTCGGCGTCGGCTTCCTTGAGGCTTTCGATGGCGCGGGCCAGCTCGCGGTTGGCGCGGGCTAGCTCGATGTTACGCAAGCGCTCTATCTCAGCTTCCTGGCGGGCTTTCTCCACCTGAAACCCGGCCAGCAGGGCGGCGGTTCTTTGGGCTTGCTGTTCTTTGTGCAGCCTGCGCTCAATTTCGATGGCCTGCTGGAGGTGGTATAGGGCGAGGGCGGGTTTGTTCGTTTGTTCGTAGATTCTGGAAAGGGCCTGGTGAAACTCCAAGAGCGGTTTTTGGGGCCCTAGCTCCTCGGCCATCTTGAGCCCTTTTTGCAGAACCTGGGTGGCAGCATCCGGCTGTCCCAGATGGCCCAGTGTCGAGCCTATCTGAAGCCATGTACTGAGCTCACCCAGCCGATTGCCCAGCTCCTGATAGAGCGTTTTGGACGCCTGGAATAACTCCAGAGCCTTTTCCAGGTTGCCCAGAGAGGCCTGGGAAAGGCCCAGATTTTCCAGGCAGGTGGCCCGTACCTGGGGGCTGCCCAATCGGCTGGCAATTTCCAGGGCCTGCTGGTGGTAGTCCAGGGCCTCCTGGGTACGGCCCAGCCGCTGAAACACCACGCCCAGGTTGGAGAGCGCGTTGGCCTGGCCCTGGAGGTCGCCCAGCGCTTGCTTGATCTCCAGGCTTTCGCGGTAGAGCTGTACTGCCCCCGGATAATCGCCCATCTCGAGGTAGACCAGTCCCAGGTTGTTCAGGGTGCCTGCTTCAGTTAGTCGGTCGCCAATCTCGCGCTTGAGGGCCAGACTGCGCAGAAAATACTTGGTGGCCTCCTGGTAGTTGCCTAGGGTGTACTGGACGATGCCCACGCCGCTTAGGGCGTGGGATTCCTGGGCTTTGTGCTCGTATTTACGGCTTTGCTCGAGGGCTTCCAGATAATACTCAAGGGCCTTGGGAAAACTACCCTGAAAGTAGTAGAAGTTGCCCAGGGCGTTCAGGGTGTCTATCTCGCCCTTGACTTCACCGGCCCTGCGCAGGATAGCGAGGGCTTCCTCGAGGCACCCCTGGGCTGCCGGCAGGTTGCCCTGGCGAAAATGGAAATCGCCCAGGTTTTTCAGGGCCAGCCCGCGCCCTGCCGGATAGGCGGGGTTTTGCGACAGAATCAGCATGTCCTCCACGGTCTCTTTGGCCCGGCGCAGGTCGCTCAGACGCAGAAACTGGTAGAGCTGATCCAGAAGCCCCAGTTTCTCCGAAAGGGCCTGGGTCTGGTTGAGTTGGGCCTCGAGGGCCTGGAGGGTCTGGTTCATAGCCCAACAATCTTGGGCTTTATCATACGATTTTATGACCCGAAGCAAACCTGGTTGCGGCGTTTGCGCTTGGCGTCGTAGAGGTACTGGTCGGCCACCATCAGGAGTTTTTCGTGGTTGGGGGCGCTGGGCGCGTCGGATACCCCGATGCTGACCGTAACCGCCAGGTCGGGGTGGATGAAGCTCCAGTCGTGGGTCTCGATTCGCTGGCGCAGGCGCTCGCAGACGGCGGCGGCCTCGGCAACGGGGGTCTGGGGGAACACGATGGCAAACTCCTCCCCGCCGTAGCGGGCAATCAACTCGACTTCCGGCAGGGTTTCCTTGAAAAGGGCAGCGGTGGTTTTGAGTACCTCGTCGCCCGCCTGGTGGGAGTAGGTGTCGTTGATAGCCTTGAAGTGGTCGAGGTCAATCAGGGCGACGCTCAGGGGCCACTGCTCGGCACGGGATTGCTCAAACAGGCGCTCGAGCTGCTCCTCGAGGTAGCGGCGGTTGTAGATCTGGGTGAGGGGGTCGGTGCGCACCATCTGCTCGAGCTGGGCCAGCAGCTGGCTTTTTTCGCGATTGGCCTGCTCGAGGGCTTCGTTCGCGGCAACCAGCTCCACATTCCGCAGGCGCACGATCTCGGCTTGCTGCAGGGCCTGTTCGGCCTGGAAGCGAATCAGGAGGGCCAGGGTTTTGCGCTCGAGTTGTTCGCGCAGGTTGGCGGCGGTCAGTTCGTGGTACAGCCGGTGTTGCTGGAGGGCCAGGGCAAACTGGCCCTTGTGCTGCCAGACCTCCGACAGATACAGATGCACTTCGGTATGGGCCTTGCGGTTGCCAGCGGACTGGGCTACCTGCAGGGCTTCCTCGAGGGTGTTCTGGGCCATTTCGTAGTTGCGCTTTTCCAGCCAGATGCGGCCAATCTGCACCAGCAAGTCGGCTTCGGTATGGCGGTTGTGTAGCTCGCGCTCGAGTTCCAGGGCTCGTTTGTTGAGCTCGAGGGCGGTGTCGTACTGCCCCAGGGCAAAGTACGTAAGGGCCAGATTGCCCAGCGCGCTGGCCTCGATACGGCGATCCCGCAGCTTCTGGGCCAGTTGCAGTGCCTGCTGGCTGTACTCGAGCGAAGACTGGTAGGAGTCTAGCCGGTAGTAGGTGAAGCCCAGGTTGTTGCGAACCACCGCCTCGCGCTGCTGGTTGCCCACCCGGATGCAGATTTCCAGACCCTTCTGGAAAAGCTCCTGGGCCCTGGAGAGCTCCCCCTGCTCCAGATAGACCGCGCCCAGGTTGCCCAGGGCGGCCCCTTCGGCCTCGAGGTTGCCCAGGCTCTGGGCCAGTCCCAGGCTATGCAGGTACAGTTCGGCGGCGCCCTGGTAATCAAACAGCGAGAAATAGGTTCCCGCCAGCCCGTTCAGAGTGGCGACTTCCAGATTGCTGTCCTGCAGCCGATGAGCGAGTTCCAATGCCTGGTTGTAATGCTGAATGGCGCTGCGATACTCGCCCAGCATGCGCTGCACATGGCCCAGCGTGCAGAGGCTCTTGGCTGCAAGGCTTTGATCGGGGCCGAGTGACAGCAGGGTATTGAGGTTGGCGCGGGCCTCGAGGTACTGTCCCAGTCGGTACTGGCTTTCCCCCAGCAGGCTCAGGACGGGCAGTCGGAGCCTGGCGAGCCCATGCTCCTGGCACAGCTGCGCGGCCTGGGTGGCCATGTCCAGGGCCTGGGAGGGGTTGATGCGCAAGACCTCACTACCCAGATCCACCAGGGTCAGTACCCGTTCGGCAGCCGTGGGGGCCGCGGAGGAGGTGAGATGGGTGGCGGCGTGGTTCAAAATTTCTCCTGACGATAAGGCACCAAAATACTTGCGAAGAGGTGCAACCTGGCTCGAGCCTAGGGGGAAAAGGCATTAATTCCGGTGATATCTGACACACCCAGCCGTTAACTGGGGGTGTGGTTTGTAGAATTTTACGTTTGAAACGTATTTGACGAACTCAAGGATTGTGGTTCAACTGGGCAGGCTCTGGCCGAACATGTATCTGAATTGAACCGAACACCGCAGTCTTGCGGCCCAGGGTATGCCATCCTGCGCACATGGCACGATGGCTCATGATGGGTTGTTTTGGTTTTTTGCTTTTTTTGGGTCTGGCAGGCTGGGCAGCCTACTCGTTCCTGATTCGTCCGGCCCAGACCCTGGTCAACAATTTTCAGCAGATTATCGCCCAGGACAAAGACATAAAACGGCAGACTGCGTATACGCCCCCCGCCAGTGGGCTGCTGAGTCCCGATCAAGTACAGCGCTTTGTACGGGTGCAGCGCAGCGTCAAGCAACAGCTAGGGGAGCGCTACCAGCGCGTGGAGGCCCGGCTCAACCAGCTGGCCAACCAGCAAGTCGGGCAGCTTACGCTGGACTACCGCACGGCGCTGGATCTGTTCCGCGAGGGGGGCTCGCTGGTGCTGGATGCCAAAGGGTTGCAGGTGCAGGCCCTGAACCGGGAGGATTTCTCGCTCGAGGAGTATGCCTGGGTGCGCTCCCAGGTCTATGCCGCGCTCGGCTATGGGGTGCCCAATCTGAACCCCCAGGAAATTCTGCGCCAGATTGCGGCCCGAGACTTTAACCCCAGGGTCGAGCTGGCCAGGCCCGAAGCCCCGGCGGCCAATGTTCGGCTGGTGGAGCCGTACCGCGACGAACTGGTGAGTTACTATCCTTTTACCTGGTTCGGGTTGTAAAGCAGTAGTTCGTGCAATCGAGCCCAGAAACCGCAGAACAGAGAATTCCACCTTCGCCATTCTCGCATTATTTGCAACCAGGATTCCTTGTCGGCTGCGCCTCTTCGGAATGACAGGGCGATTCTTTGTGACACAAAAATGCTTGGATAACTTTGTGGCAAACAAACATCCAGCCTTGACGGGTATTCCTACAATGTTTAAATGCCGGAACGCAAACGCCCGGAAAAGGCACCGGGAGCCGCTGAGGCCCAGGTATCCCGTGGGCGTCTGGCGCTGCTGGGCGTTCCGGTTTTGCAGATCCAAACGCGCCAGCTAAGCCCGGTTGAACGCAAGACCGCGGGCATTCTGGCTTACCTGACCCTGGAAGGCCCCACCCCCCGCTCCAGGCTGGCGGGCCTGCTCTGGCCCGAGTCGTCCGAGGCCACCGCCCGCAACAACCTGGCCCAGGCCCTGCGGCGACTCAAACAGGCTACGGGGGCCGAGCTGGTAAGGGGCGCGGATGTGCTGGAGTTGCAAGGGCTGGAGGTGGATGTGGCCGCCCTCGAGGTTGCCCACTTCGCAGGCCGCCATGCCGAGGTGGTCCAGAGCCAGGGCCGCTTGCTCGAGGGCCACGACTACGACGACTGCCCCGACTTCGACGACTGGCTGATCATAAGGCGCGAACGTCTGGACGACTTACGCCGCGATTCGCTCACAGCCCTGGCCGAGGAGCTCGAGCAGGCCGGGCAGTACCGCGAAGCCCTGAGCTACGCGGAACGTCTGGTGGAGCTAGACCCGCTTTCAGAAGCGGCTCACCGCCGGGTCATGCGGCTTTGGTACCTGAGCGGCGACCGACCGGCGGCGCTCAAGGCCTACGACCGTTGCAAGGCCGTTTTACAGCGGGAGCTGGGCATGGCCCCCCTGGCCGAGACCCAGGCCCTGGCCGCACAGATTGCCCAGGGTTCGGCGCTTGCCTATAGCAGCCGATCGCCCCGCAGCACCATGCCCCTGAGCCTGATCCGCCCGCCGTTGCTGGTGGGGCGGGAAAAGCTCTGGGCCGCCATGGAGGAAGCCTACCAGAAAGGCCAGGTGGTGTTTTTGCGGGGTGAGCCGGGCGTGGGAAAAACCCGTCTGGCTACCGATTTTGCGGCATCCAAGGGGCGGGTGGTGTTGTTGGCGGCCCGGCCTGGCGATGTGGCCGTGCCCTACTCGAGCTACGCCCGCAGCCTGCGGGAGTCCTTCAGTGAGCGCCCCGGTCTAGCACAGGCCCTGCCGGCCTGGGTGCGCCGCGAGCTAGCCCGTATTCTGCCAGAACTGGAGCAGGAGGCCCCGCCGCCCCTCCTCTCGGAAGCCGACAAGCTGCGTTTCTACGATGCACTAAGTGAGCTCACCCTGCTTTTGCACGAGGGGGCAGCCCCCAGCATTCAGGTCAGCGACGATGCCCAGTACCTCGACCCGGCCAGCCTCGAGGCCATGCTCTACCAGCTCAACAAATACGGCGGGGTGGGGAAGAAGGGCCAGCCCCCCTTTACCATCGAGATTTACCGCCGGGGCGAGATGTCCAGCGCGATTGAGCAGGAGGTTTTTTACCCTCTGGTCGAGCGGGGGCTGGCGGTCTTGCTGGATGTGGAGCCGCTAGAGCCTGCCGAGGCCGAAGCCCTGGTGGGGAGCCTTGAAGTGGCAGGTTTGCCTGCGTTGGCGCCGTCGCTGGTGCGCTATGCCGGGGGCAATCCGTTTTTTGTGCTCGAGACGGCCCGCAGCCTGGTGGAATCCGGCGCTTTGCAAAAAGGGGTGCCGCAAAAACTCCCGGCTTCGGGCAAGGTACGGGCCCTGATTCAGCGGCGGTTGGAGCGCCTGAGCCCCCAGGCCCTGAACCTCGCCCGTACTGCAGCCGTCGCAAGTACAGACTTCTCGGTTGTGCTGGCCGCCCGGGTGCTGCAAACCAGCCCCGTCGCGCTCAGCGAGCCCCTGGCCGAGCTCCAGACGGCCCAGGTCATGCAGGGCCATGCCTTCGTTCACGACCTGCTTTACGAGGCCACCCTGGAGGGCATTCCGGCCAGCATCAAGCTGTATCTGCACCAGCAAGTGGCCGCTATTTTGGAGGAGCAAAAGGCCGAGCCGGCCCGTATTGCCGCCCACTGGCTCGAGGGCGAGCCCCCCAGGGCCATTCCCTTTCTGATCCAGGCGGCCCGGAAGGCCGAGGCGGCTTACCAGCTGGCCGAGGCGGCCCAGTTCTACCAGCGGGCCCTCGAGCTGGCCGACCCGATGGGCAATGCCGGGCAGACCTTCGATCTGCTGGAAGCCCTCAGCCAGGTGATGAGCCGCTTCGATACCGGCCTGCGGCACGCGGCCCTGGTCGAGCGTATGCTGGCCCTGGCCGATACCCCCGCCCGGCGGGCCCGGGCCTGGCTGTGCGAGGCCATTCGCCTGGGCGAGCACGCCTATGGCCTCGAGGCCGAGCAGGCCGCCCGCCAGGGCTTGCAGCAGGCCGAGGAGGCCGGGCTGCCCGACCTGCGGGTTCGCTTGCTGGATGCCCTGGCCCAGGCCCTGTTTGTCCAGCGCAAGACCCCCGCCCTGATTGAGGCCCTGGAGCAACTCCGGCAGCTTCATCTGGAGCGGGGCGATGCGCTTCAGGCGGCCATCTGCACTTCCCGGCTGGGCATCGCCTACGACCAGCTCGAGCGCCACCGCGAGGCCCTGGGGTTCTACCGGGAGGCGGGGCCGGTGCTCGAGCGTTCCGACAACCGGCTGATGCAGGTCGGCTTTCACCATAACCGGGCGGTCTGCCTGGCTGCGCTGGGCTATGCCGAGGCGGCCCTGGAGGCGCAGTTGCAGGCGCAGCGCTTGCTCGAGGGCGTGCAGGGCGCGGTAGGCCGCGAGGTACACCACCTCAACAACCTGGCCCTGCGCTACTACGACCTCGAGCGCTACGCCGAAGCCCAGCAAGCCCTGGAACGCGCCTTGCAAATAGTGCCCGAAGAATGGGGCTGGACGCGGGCTTTTAGCCAGTACCAGATGGCCCGGCTGCACCGGTTCTGGGGGGCGTGGGGTCTGGCCGCGGACTGGCTGGGCCGCGCTTTGGCCGAGCCCGACCTGCCCCGGCGGGACGAGGCCACCTACCGGATTCTGGAAGCCCTTCTGGCCCACCAACGGGGCGAGCCTGTGGGGCCCCTGCTGGAGCGGCTCGAGGCCCTGTTTGCCGGGTATCGGGGGCTGGCCTATGGCTGCTACCTGCTGGCCAAAGCCCGCATGAGCTCCCCCGAGCAGGCGCTGCTTTGCACCCAGGAGGCGCTCACCCTGGCCCAGCAAAACGACTGGCCCAGCCTGGAAATCGCGGCCCACACCCTCCGGGCTAATGTTTTGCTCGAGCTGCCTGCCCGTTCCTCGCGCGATAAAAAGGAAGCCCAGCGCCACATCCAGGCGGCTGTGGAGAAGCTTGAGACGTACTGGCCCACGGGCTGCACAAGGCTCGAGGTGCTGTGGGTACGCTACCGGGCTCAGACCGGCCACCAGGCCGATAGCGCTCAACTTCGGCAGGTGCTAGACTACCTGAGAAAGATCGCCGATCAACAAGTACCCCCAGCCCACAGACCCGGTTTTCTGCATCAAAACCCCCTCTGCAAGGCGATTCTCGAGGCGGCCCAATCTGCCGGAATCGCAACCTTCTAACGCTTGTCATCCTCCAGTCATGCCAGTGGGTCTATGTTTGATGACGTGTTTACTGGATGGTTGTTCTGAGGGATGAGGGCCAGTGACGGTGGACAGGAGGGACACTATGTATGCAAGGTGGCTACTGGGCGGGGTGTTGTTGGCGTTACTCACGGCTTGCCCCGGTGGGGATTCGGCTGGTGGCGACATTGGGGGAACGGTTTCATTGGGCCCCAGCATCACCGGGCAACGCCTTCAGATTGACCCCCAGCCGGGCAAACTCCGGCGCACGGGTGAAGCGCGTTTTGTACCGGGGGAGGTGCTGGTGGAGTTTCGGGGTGGGGTGAGCCTGCAATCGGTGAGCAGCCTGCGGCTTCAGGTACAGGGCAGGCCCGTGGAACTCCAGCAGGTGCGGCCTCTGGGTCTGCCCAATATGGCCCTGTACCGGGCCGATTTGAGCGAAGCCGAAACCCCGGCATTGCTGGCTGCCCTCCGTGGTCGTTCGGATGTGGTTTCTGCCGACCTGAACTGGCTCGAGCAGCCTCTGGCCCCGCCCAATGATCCGGGCTATCCTTTCCAGTGGCACTATCCCGCCATCAACCTACCGCAGGCATGGGAGATTACCACCGGTTCCAACAGCGTGGTGGTCGCCATCCTGGACACCGGGGTGCTCTTCCGTGAGGGCAATCCGGCCCAGTCGCACCCCGATATCGGCAACCGCCTGGTGCCCGGCTACGACATGGTCTCGCCCATCAGTGGCGCCAACCCCCTGGCCAACGCGGGCGACGGCAACGGTCGCGATTCCGACCCCTACGACGTAGGCGACGAGCAAAGCACAGGCTACCACGGTACGCATGTAGGCGGTACGGTGGGGGCCGCGACCAACAACGGGGATGGCGTGGCGGGGGTGGACTGGACAGCCCGCCTCCTGCACGTGCGGGTGATTGGTTTGCTGGGGGCTACGGTGGCCGATCAGGTGGATGCCATACTGTGGGCCGCCGGCGAGACGGTGCCGGGGGTGCCTCCCAACGCCAACCCGGCCAAGGTCATCAACATGAGCCTGGGCGGTAAAAGCCCCTGCACTACAGCCCGCCAGAATGCTATCAACCTGGTTACCGGTAAGGGGGTGGTGGTGGTGGTGGCCGCCGGCAACGAAAACGACGATGCCTCGCTCTATAGCCCGGCCAGTTGCGCTAACGTGATTACCGTGGGGGCCACCGACTTCGCGGGGGCACGTGCCCCCTACTCCAACTACGGGGCCCGCATAGATGTCATGGCCCCCGGGGGCGATGTCAGCAAAGACCTCAACAACGACAACTTTGTAGATGGGGTGCTTAGCCTGGGGCGGCGGGACTCCGACGGGCAGTTCATCTACAACTTTGAGAATGGCACCTCGATGGCCGCGCCCCATGTGGCGGGGGTGGTGGCCTTGATGAAGGCCCTCAGCCCGAACATCAACACCGCGCAGGCCCTACAGATTTTGAAGTCCACCGCCAGACCCCTGAACGCGACCCAGTGCAAACGGCCCAGCGGCAATGATTGTGGGGCAGGCTTAATTGATGCGAATGCGGCCCTGGCGGCGGTGCAGGGCGGCACGACCTCGAGCTTTAGCCTGTCCACTGCCAATACCATCCTGCAAGTTCAGCCAGGCGGCAGTGTGAATGTACCCATCACCATAAGCCGCAGTGGCGGATTTAGCGGAGCGGTGAGCCTGAGCCTGCAAGGTGCGCCCGCCGGGGTGAGCGGGAGCTTCAACCCGCCCAGCACCACCCTGAATGACAGCACCCTCACCCTGAACGTGGCCGCCAGTGTCCCCAATGGAACCTATGCCCTCACGGTGCGGGGCACTTCGGGTAGCACCTTTGCCAGCCTGCCCCTGAGCCTACGGGTGGGAAGCGGCACCAACGCCAGTGTGCAGGGCACACTGGTACTGGCCTGTTACGTGGCACAGGGTGACTGTGACCTCAACCGCTCCAAAGCCATCCAGGTGAGCCAGGGGGGTACCTCGGCCAGCTATACCATTCCCGATCTGACAGACGGCGACTACGCCGTACTGGGCTGGAAAGACCTCAACAACAATGACGATGTAGACCGGGGCGACTACCTGGGCGCGGTGGTGGATCAAAGCGGCAACCTGGTCGCTGTGCGGCCCGGCAACCTACAGGCCAACTTCCAGCTCGACGCGCTGAGCGACGACTTATCGCAGCTTTCCCCAGGGGTGCTGCGGAGCCTCGAGCGGGCTAAAGTCAAATAAGCTTCAAGTCCTACAAGTCCTACTCACAGACCCCTGCGGGGGTCTGTTTTTGTTCAGTCATCCTCCAGTCATCCTGGTTGTTCTACCCTGCATCCTGCAACCTCAAGGAGGTGGATATGCACAAAAGGATGACCCTAGTGGCACTGGCAGCAGGACTGTTTTTAAGCGCCTGTGGGGGCGGGGGTGGAAGTGGGTTCTCGGGAACCGTTACTGCTCCATCAGGAAAGAGCGTTCAGGGCACCGAGGTGTTGGCCTGTTATTACCTTGCCGCTGCGGACGACTGCGACCCCGCCAAGAGCAAGAGCGTTACGATCAATACAACGGGGCGTAGTGGCAACTTCAATATTGAAGGGCTGAGCGCAGGGGATTACATATTGGTTGCAGTTAATCAAGCTCAGGGCCTGGTCGGGATTTACCTGGACAACCAGGGCCAGCCCGCCCTGGTCAAGCCGCCGCGTAGTGGGATCACCATCGAGCTATCTCAAGCAGCGTCGGGGTTCTCAAGCCTCCAGGGTAAACTTCTGGAGAGGTAGTTTGTTCGCCTCCAGTACGCTGCGGAGCCTCGAGCGGGCTAAAAAGTAAGCTTTCAATCCTACATTAAGACCCCTGCGGGGGTCTGTTTTTTTGCAGTCACGCTCCAGTCACGCCGCCTTGTCTAGGGTCATGGTAACGAAGGTTTTCTTGGTGCAGGGGAACGTTAGAAGAGCCAGGAGCTTCGTTGTTAGACATCAGGAGGATGTATGAGACCACCCTTTGGCAATTCCGTACTGATGGCCCTATTGGCCCTGGTGCTGTGGGGGTGCACCAACCCGGGCCCATCGCCAGTCATTGGTAGTTTTTCCGCTACGCCCAATCAGATTTTTCCAGGGGAGGCGGTACAGCTTTCCTGGAACGTAACCAATGCGGAAAGCATCACGATTGCCCCCGACGTGGGTACGGTGAGCGGAACCAGTGTGACCGTCAGGCCCAACCAGACCACCGAATACACCCTGACTGCCACCAACAAAGCGGGCTCGAGCCAGGCCAAGACCACCATCACGGTGACGCCTCCCGGCAGTGTTCCAGCTAACTTCCGGGTGGCAAGGGCCGAGTCCAATCAGATCGAGCTGGCCTGGGATCGCGCTGGGGGGGTGAGCGGCTACGTGCTTGAAGTGGCCCGCGACAGTGGTTTCAGCAAACTGGCCGATCTTGGTGCAGAAGCCACCTCCTATGTCCACCGGGCGCTCCAGCCCAACACCTTGTACACCTATCGCATTCGCCCGTTGCGCGGAAGCGATGCGGGCTCGCCGGTTGAGCTCAAAGCCTCCACAGCCGCCGGTACGCCGGTGGTGCTGGCCGAAAACACTCGAGTGGTGGACGGGGCTACACGGGCTGTCCTTCAGGCCTATAACCCCAGCACCGGTACTTTGCGCTTTACCAGCCTGACCCCGCAACTTGCCAGCCTGAGGCCCGGCGACATTGTGGTTAGCGAGCCAGGCCCTGGCGCGCCTGCGGGCTACTTGCGCAAGGTGCGAAGTGTGCAGCCCGACGGCGCGGGGCTGGTGGTGGAGACCGAGGGTGCAGAGCTGGTCGAGACCCTGCAGCAAGGCTCGATCCAGGCTTCCCAGAAGATAGACGACCCCAACGCTTATACCGCCCAGCCCCTGGTGCAAGGCGTCAGGCTACGCCAGCCGGGTCAGGTGAGCCTCCAGGCCGTGGCAGATTGCCAGAAGAACGGCACCCGTGGCCTCACCATAGACATACCCAACGTGGAGATTGCCAAGAAGGAAGAAATCGACGAAACCGGCAAGGTCAAGGTGGTGGCCAAGATCAGCGCCGAGGGGTGTGTTCGGCTAGACCCCAGCCTGTTCTTCAATCTGGATGTACGACCAATCTTTGATGTACAGCGCTTTGAGGCAGGGGTAGCCATTGCCCAGGAAGCCAAGCTCAAGGTGAACCTCGAGGGTAGCATCACCCTGAAAAAAGAGGTTGAGATCCTGCGCTTGCTGGGACCAACGGTCACCTTCCATATAGGCCCGGTACCGGTGGTGATGCAGCCATCATTCGTGGTGAGTGTGGGGGTAAGCGGCAAGTACGAATTCAAGGTAAGCTTCGGGGTCAAGCACGAGTCCAGCTTGCGCACAGGGGTGAGCTACCTCAAAGGTCCAGGCTGGAGCCTGATCAACGACAGACAGGGCAACTGGACGCCCATAAGCCCAATAGAGAAAGATAACCTGCGCATCAAATTTGCCCTCGAGGCTTTTGCCAGCGCGTCACCTGGCCTGACCTTTTACGGCACCATCACCGCAGCCCTAGTAGTCCAGGTTTATGCCAAGTTTGACCTCGAGATACCCCGCAACCCCTGGTGGAAGCTGGTGGCAGGGCTGCGCTTCGGCTTCAAGGCCGACCTCTCGCCGCTGTTCAAGGACGTCAAGCTCGATTTGTTTGCCCCCGATATCGAGCTGCTCAAGTTGGAGAGCCCCAACAGCCCGCCCGACACGCCCCTCATTGCCTCGCCCCGCTCAAACCAGCAAGCCTTCGCCCTGGTGCCTATCGTGCTGTCCGGCAGCGCCTTTGACCTGGATGATGGGGACGTCGCTACCGGCTTACTGCCCTGTACGGCCCTGCGCTGGAGCAGCAGCAATACCCTGGATACACCCCTGCTGCCGGGTAATGCTTGTGGCAGCCCCACCGTTACTTTCCAGACCCCTGGCTCACGCACCCTGACCCTGACCGCCACCGACCCACGGGGGGCCAGCGCCTCCGCCAGGGTTGAAATCAACGTGCAGCCGACTCCCAGTCTGCGGATTCTCTCCCCACAAGCCAACACGACTCCCCCAAACTACTGCGAACGGGGCACAGTAACGCTGCAAGGCCAACTGGACGGCAGCGATCCGGCAACCAACGACCTTCGCTGGTCGTGGCGGAGTAGCAGTGGGGTTGTTACCGAGATTCGTACGGGGGGGAGGGAGATCCTTACCACCGTCTGGACTCCGCCGTCTATGCCCGGCGGAGGTGGACTGGGCCGCATCACCCTGCGCCTCGAGCAGATCTCCCGCAACCTGGTGTTTGAAGTCCCGGTGGAGCTGGTCTGCATCAACTGAGGGTCTTATACCAACTCTGCGCGTGAGCGGCGCTAAACGCGCCCCTCACTTGCCGCGCCAGGGGGCGCGTCCGAGGGTCTCTTATATCGCTTTTGGGTCACTTCTGAGCAGATTTGGTATTACCTGAAGAAGTAGCCGTGCATTGCCGGGGTCAGTGCTAATGGAGCGGCTGGTTTCAAAGCGTTTCTTTGCGCTGACCCGCAAAGGAGGGTTGAATGGATTTTAGAGTCTTCTCTTGGTTCAGGCTGATGGGTCTGTGTGCGTTGCTGGTACTCGGCGCCTGTCGAAACGCGCCGCCCGACTTCCAGATTGGGGCACCAGCCCAGGCCGTGGAGGTGCGGCGGGGTTCGGAGGCCAATATTCCCATTAGCATCAACCGCCTGAATGGCTTTACGGGGGCCGTGACGCTCGAGCTGAGCAACCCCCCCGCGGGCCTCAGCGCTCCCAGCTTCAACATCCCCGACGGGGCTTCCAGCGGTCAGCTTGCCCTGCAAGTGGGCACAACCGCAGCGCTGGGGGCAGTCGAGCTCACCCTCAAGGCCACCGGCGGCGACCTGGTCAAAACCACCCCCCTGAAACTTAGCGTGCAGGCCGCTCCGGTGGAGTTTAGCCTGCGCGTACAGAACAGCCCCAGCGTCGTTCAGGGTCAAAACGCAATTCTGGCGGTGCAGGTGGAGCGCGGGCCGGGCTTTGGCGGCCCGGTTCAGCTCGAGCTGACCGACCCCCCTCAAGGCATCTCGGCTGCGCCCCGCACGGTTGCGGAGGGAGTGTCGAGTACCACCCTTTCCATAGCAGTAGCCGCCAGTGTGGCCCCCGGTACCCTGACCCTCACCCTCAGGGGCCAGGCAGAAGGGGTAATCCGGATCGCCCCGTTCAGCCTGAGCGTGAGTGCCATTCAAGATTTCTCGGTAAGCCCTGAGGGTTCCTCGAGCCTGACCAGCCCACCCGACCGCACCCTGACCGTACCCCTTACCCTGAGGCGGCAGGGGGGATTTGCCGAAGCGGTGCAGCTGGCCCTGGAGGGGAGCATTGTAGGCAGCGGGCAGGATCAGGTGCAGGCTACCTTTACCCCCACCGAGCTATCGGGAAGTACCAGCACGGCCAACCTCGAGCTGCGCATAGGTCCAAGCGTGCCCCCCGCCAACTACGACCTGGTGCTGCGGGCCACCGCGGGCGGACGTGTGCGTACCGCAGCGCTGCAACTCGAGGTCGAGACACCACCCGTGGCCTTCGTGCTACCGCCAAACCCCGTTCCGCTGCTGCGCGGAACCCAGGGGACGAGCCGGACGGTCGGCATCCGGCGGCAGGGCGGCTTTAGCGGGCCGGTTGAGCTTCGGGTGGAGGCTCCGGCGGGTCTGCGGGCCAGCATCAGCCCCAACCCCCTGCCGGGAAGTGAGGCCACGCTGTATCTGCAAGCCGAAGGAACCGCTTCGCTGGGCCCTCAAACGCTCACCCTCTCGACCGTCAACCTGGGCGGACGCAACGTGAGTACACGCCTCCCGGTAGAGGTGCTTCAGCCCGACTTCACCATTGCGGTGCGCAACCCAGCCAACCCCACTGCCAACTCGCTAACCATGCCCAGTGGAGCCGGATCGCGGGACTCGTCCCGCAGCCTGCAGGTGAGTGTTGCCGACCCGCAAAATGGTTTCAACGAGGGAGTGCTGTTCGATGCCACCGGTCTACCAGCCGGCGCGAGCGTGCAGAGGGTCAACGTTACCCCTGGCAGTGTCGGTTCGCTGGAAATCCGCCTCAGCCGCCTTACCGAGTTGGGTACGTACCGCATTACCATCACTGCCTCGCACCCCGGCCTGAGTGTGCCCAAGACCGTACCCTTTACCCTGAACGTAGAGCTGGGTGAGCGCCTGTACCAGGATTTCTCCTACACCGGAGGCAGCTTGCCCAGCGGTTGGAGCACCACCCAGAGTTCTGCTCCGGTGCGCGACCACTGGATCAAGACCGATGGCGCGGCCTACGCCAATGCCAGCCGGATCGGAGCCAATAACACCGCTGTTCTAACCACCGACATCCTGCTCATGCCCAACCTCGGCTTTCCCTGCTCGGGCAACCTGGAGCTACGGTTTACCAGTTTCTTCGGCGCCACCGGAACCGCGTTTTTACAGGTATTGGCATTCAACGGAATGGAAACTAGGGAGGTCACCAGGCCCTTTTATGACCCCGCCGCCCTGTTCCGCAACGAGGGGCCGTTCACGCTTGACAAGGACTTTTTCACGAGGGGCACCGGAGCCCGTTTGATATTCGTGTTCTCCCCCAGAACCAACAGCCCGGATGAACGCTGGGGCATTGATAACATCCTGGTGGCCTGTCGTTAAGGTTGAGAGCGATACCAGATTGGGTTGGTTCGTCGCCGAACGGTGACGAACCAACCTGGCCGAAGTTAAGTTGCGCCCGTATAAGGTTTAGAGATGAATCCAGGCTGCGTTAGAAAATCAGGCTCCGGGCGCAATACCCGAATGATTTTCGATCATGCCATTATCCAAAACATAGACGGGAGGCACTTATCCGCATAGCAGAGGGCGATACCGCCCCTTGGAGGGGAGACACTTATTTCGCCGACCGCCAGGGAGGGGTGTGCTCTGGGATTCAAAAAGACGGCCTGTAGCGCTTTTGGTTTTGTAAACCATCTTTTTTTGCGGTATTTGAAATGGCGCAAGGGGCTCCCTTCGGCGCTTGGGGTTGGAATTGTTGCAAAACCTGACCTGAGAAAGCCTGGGTCTATTAGCATGAAGGTATGCAACCGCAGGGGGACAGCGCAGTCTCCTGGGGGCTGGTTCTGCTGGAGAGCCCCCGGCTGCAAGGCCCAGGGCAAGCTCCGCTGCGCCTCGAGCGCAAGACCGCTGCCCTGCTGGCCTACCTGGCCCTGGAGGGATCCACCCCCCGCTCGAGGCTGGCCGGGCTGCTCTGGCCCGACTCGCCCGAGTCCACCGCCCGCAACAACCTCTCCCAGGTGCTCAGGCGGCTGCGTCAGGTGGGCGGTGAGGGGTGGGTAACGGGAAGCGATACCCTCAGCTTGCAGGGTATTGCCACCGATGTAACCGAGATGGAGCTGGCCCACTTCGCCGGGCGGCACGCCGAGGTGGTACAGGGCCGGGGCCAACTGCTGGAGGGCCTCGACTACGACGACTGCCCTGAGCTCGAGGACTGGCTCATTACCCGACGCGAGTACCTGGACGACCTGCGCCGCCGATCGCTGGCGGCCCTGGCCGATGCAGCAGAGCAAAACGGCGAGTACCGCGAGGCGCTGCAACATGCCCGCAGCCTGCTAGACCTTGACCCCATCTCCGAGGCCGCCCACCGCCGGGTGATGCGGCTACTGTACTTGCTGGGCGACCGGGGGGCTGCGCTGGCAGCCTACCACCGCTGCAAGGACATTCTACGCAAGGAGCTGGGCACCCAGCCCCTGCCCGAGACCCAGGCCCTGGCCCGGCAGATTGATCAGGGGGAGCGCCTGGAAGTCCGCGTTCTCGAGCGCAATGAAATGCCTCTGGGCCTGCTGCGCCCACCCCACGCAGTTGGGCGCGAAGCCCTGCTGCGGCAGATGGAAAGGGCCTGGTTGGCGGGGCAGCACCTGATCCTGAGCGGGCCGCCTGGGGTGGGCAAGAGCCGCCTGATGCAGGAGTTCCTGAGTGCTCGGGGTGCGTACCTGGCCCTCGAGGGCCGCCCCAGCGACCACGGGATACCCTATGCCAGCCATAGCCGTGTTTACCGGCAACTGCTCGAACACCTGCCCGCGCTACCACTGCCCGACTGGGTGCGCACCGAGTTGAGCCGCATCGTGCCCGAGCTGGGGCAAGCCCCCGGCCCCATCCAGTCCGAGGCCGACCGGCTGCGCTTCTTGCAGGCCAAGGCCGAGCTGATTCGTCTGGGCATGGCCGAAGGCATGGGACCAGTGGCACTCGACGACCTGCAATACTTCGACCCTGCCAGCCTGGAAGCCTGGCAGTTTGTGTTTGCCCAGGGCCACCCCCAGAGCATCCTCACCTACCGGACTGGCGAGCTACCTCCGGGGGTACAGGGTTTTTTGAATGAATTGCTCGAGAACAACCAGGCGGTACTGCTCGAGGTGGGGCCCCTGGATCAGGCCGCCATTGGGGAATTGCTGGAGAGCCTGGAAATTCCCCCGGCGGGCTTGTCCGAGGCCCTGTTCAAGCACACCGGAGGCAACCCGTTTCTGGTGCTCGAAACCCTGCGCAACCTGTGGGAGTCCGGGGGGCTGCACCAGCCCCATTCCAGGGGTCTGCCCAGCTCCAAAAAAGCCCAGACCCTGATCCAGCACCGCCTGGGGCGCCTTTCGCCGGGTGCACTGAACCTGGCCCGTACTGCCGCTATTGCGGGAGCCAACTTCAGCCCTGGCCTGGCCGCAAAGGTGCTGGAGGTGGGGCCCATGCAGCTAACCGAACCGTGGGCCGAGCTCGAGGCCAACCAGGTACTCGCGGGCCACCGCTTCGCCCACGACCTGATCTACGAGGCTACCCTGAACGGCATTCCCCAGGCCGTGCGCACCCTGCTGCACTGGCGCACCGCCCAGTTTCTGCCCCCCGAGCCCGCCGCCGAGCACTACTGGACTGCCCTAAGTGCCCCCGGCGGGGCCCTGCACGACCAGCCGCTGGACAAAGCCCTCGAGGCCTTTACCCAGGCCGCCACCCTGCACTTCCTGCGGGGACAGCAGGAGACCGGGCGGCAGTGGTTTGATCGGGCCTTGCAGCTAGCTCCGGACGAGGCCAGCCAGGTGCGGATCCTGGTGCAGAAGGCCCGGATGGAAGAGCGTCACCTGCACTACCCCGAGGCCGCCGCTACCCTGAACCGGGCCGAGCAACTGCTAAGCGAGGTGGGGCCGGTGCTCCAGGCCAGTGTCTGGAACAGCCGGGCGGCCTTGCAGGTGTTGGGCTTTGGCGATGCCAGGGGCGCACAGGGGGCAGCCCAGATGGCCCTCGAGGTGCTGGGCGACCTCGACTCGAGGGAGGCTCTAGCGGCTCGGGCCGATGCCCTCAACTACCTGGGCGAGGCGGCCCGCATGCAGCGCGACTTTGCCCAGGCTGAGGCCCACCACCGCCAGGCCCTACAGATTCGCCGCAGCCTGCAAGATGAGGCCCGGGTAGCCGGTTCCCTGCAAAACCTGGCCTCGGTGCTGATTGAGCGCCACCAGCCCGGCGCACAGGCTTTGCTCGAGGAAGCCCTGGTGCTGTGGAAAAAACTGGGCTACGCGAGCAACGTGGTACGCACGCTCAACAACATGGGCAACCTGAGCTGGCGGCTGGGCCAACTGGAGCGGGCCGAGGGCTACTTCCGCCAGGCGCTCGAGCTGGCCCAGCCCAGCCAGGCCGGACTGCCCACCTTCTACCTGCACAACAATCTGGGCGCGGTGCAGTTCGGCCAGGGCAAATACCGGCAGGCCAAGGCTTCCTACCAGACCGCCCAGGCAACCCCGGAGGCCCAGCTCAACCCCCTGATGCAGGGCATGGCCTTGGGCAACCTGGTCGAAGCCCAGCTACGCCTGGGCGAGTACGATAGCGCCCGGCTTAACCTGAACCGTGCCCTACAGGCCCTGGCCGACACCAACAACCCCTACTACGAGGCCGACCTGCACTGGTACGCGGGTGAACTCGAGGTGCTGCAACACCGGCCCGAACAGGCCCTAAAGCCCTACCAGATGGCCACCCGCGCCGCCCAGGCGGGCCGCTACCCCCTTCGCGAGGCCGAGGCCTGGGCCCGGCTGGCCCGCCTGCAAGCCCAGCCTGGGCTGGCCGAGCAGGCGCTGGAACTACACCCGGCCCCCACCACCCGCGCCGCGCAATTGCTGCTGGAGGGCTACCTCGAGGCGGCTCTAATAGCCATCCGGGAAACCGCCGACCCCTACGAGGAGGCCCGCCTGCTGCTGGATGCCAGCCGCCTGCTGGAGCGGCCCGAGCTACTGGCGCAGGCCCTGGCCCTGCTGCAAAAGCTCAGGGATTCCGACCCAACCGAATAGCTCTTCTGTTCTTATCGTACTTTCCACCATCGCGACGCATGTGGGGTGGCGTAATGTACCCAGTCATCCTCCAGTCATGCCGGGTTTGCTACCAATGTCTGGTGTTCGATGAAAGGGAGAAGCTTATGAACCGAATCATCCTTGCACTGGTCAGCTTATTGGCACTGGCAGCTTGCAGCAATCGCATCTTTCCTGCGTTCCCCGAGAGGGTGCACAGCCTAGCCACCCCGCTGCTGGATTGGAAGCCGGCGCCCGAGTTTGACCAGCTCTCGCCCGAACTGGACTACGACCCCAGCCAGGTGGTGGGGATTTTCGACTGCCCCGGCAACCAGACCCCCGAGTGCATGCCCAACCTCGAGCGTATTGCCAACCTGGCGGGACTGAGCCTGATCGCTGCCTATGGGCTGGATAGTGTGAGCGGCTCGAGCCTGGCCTGCGGCAAGACCCTGGTGCAGTACCGCGTGCCCAGCGGCATGGACGTGTTCACTGCTATTCAAAGGCTGCAAGCCGCTGCCGCCCAGGTAACCGGCCGCAACGCGCTGTATGGGGTCAACCCCCAGGTAGGGCTCTATGGCGACCAGGGGAGTGCCTCCGTTCAGCGGGCCACCCCCGACTGGGCGTACCAGGCCGTGAACCCGGCGCGTGGCCCGCTCTCCTCCAACCCGCTGGTGGGGGTGCTGGACACCGGGGTAAGCCCTGTGGGCGCGTTTTCCCTCCAGGGTGGGGCCGACTATACCGGCAGCGGCAGCACCGAGGACGACTTTGTCCACCCCCAACACGGCCAGCGGGGCCACGGCACAGGTGTTGCGGGCCTCATCGCAGCCAGGCCATCCCTGGGGGTAGCCGAGGGTGCGGTGGTGCTGCCGGTCAAGACCAACGATGCGCGGGGCAAGGGGAGCGACGTAACGGTAGCCCGTGGGCTCTGCTACGCCGCCAGCCAGGGGGCACGGGTCATCAACACCAGCCTGGGCACCCTGCTCAACTCCAAGGTGCTCGAGCTCGCCCTCTACGACCTGAGCCGGTCCGGGGTGGTGACGGTGGCCTCGGCGGGTAACACCCGTGGCTTTAGCGGCGCCCGCCGCAACCTGCCCAACTACCCCGCCGCCTATAGCCGCACCATCGAGGGGCTGATTGCGGTGGGTTCGGTGAACAGCGCAGGGCAGACCTCGAGCTTCGCCACCGCCCAGGGCTACACCGACCTGGTAGCCCCCGGCGAGGCCGTCTATGCCCTCGATCCCAGCGGCGGTGCGGACTATTACACCGGCACCAGCTTTGCCGCCCCGTTCGTGGCGGGCACGGTGGCCCGCATGATGGACAAAAACCCCCGCCTGACCCCCTCCGATTACAAGGCCATCCTGCTGGCTACCGCCAACCCCAAAGGATGCCGCAGGGTGCAGGGCGGCGAGTGCGGGGCGGGGCTCCTGGATATTCAGAGCGCCCTGAACAAAACGCCCTAGCAAGCCGTTTGGATTTTGGTTTGGCTTCCCAATGAAGCCAGGCATCCTCAACACGGCGGCCTTTGGAGGATAAACAGGATGCTACCGCAAGGGGCTGGCACAGGGGAGCAAACGCTGGGCTGGGTGCTGGTGCTGCTCGAGGGCGTCCGCCTGCACGTTCCCGGCCTGGCCTTGCTGTGGCTCGAGCGCAACCCGCAGGGCTGCTGGCCTTCCAGGCCCTGAGCAGCTTCACCCCCCGGACAGACCCCTGCGTGGGTCTGTTTTTGGTTCAGTCATCCTCCAGTCATGCTGCTTTTTCTATCGTGTGCACAACGAGGTGAATGGAGGAGAAGGTTTATGAAAAAAATACCGGCATTCCTGGCCCTTACAGCAACGATGTTGATCTTCTGGGGTCAGGCTGCCCTGGCCCAGCAGACCTGGCTCTCGGGCAGGTTTGGGTTCATACCAGGTGTGGCCTGCGTGGTCTTTATTCCGGAGACTGCCGTCACCGCCTACGCGGCCTACTGGGGCAGTGCCACCCCGCTGTTTCCCCAGACCGGCGATGTGACCTATGTGCAGGGGGTGGCTGCCGTGGTGGGCAACCCTTGCTCAGGGGCGGACGCGCTGGGGTTCGAGTTCTTCCTGCCTGAAGGGGCCGAACTGGCGGTGAGTACGCAAACCCCGGTGCGCTGCATTCTTCGGCGCTTGAGGGATGGCTACAGCGAAAACGTTCCGTTACCCGGCAACACCGGCGCCTGCTCCCCAACCCCAGCTACCGGGCCGAATGGGGGTTTGCAGTTTGGTTTTGCCGTGGTACCTGCGGGGTGGAGTTTTGAGATTAATGTGCCGGTGCGGTTTAACCGTGCCCTCACCGGCCTGGCTGAGCCCCCTCAACGCCGTTTGCGCGTCTTGACCAGCAGTTCCAACGGTACCGTGGTCACCGAGCAGTTTGTGGTGGCGGGATATCGGGCACTGGTTAACTACGATGCGCCGAGTTCGACCCGCTCGGGTAACACCTTCGACTTTAGCGGTTTCATCCATCACTATGGGCGGGCTGGTACTGGTTTCATGGATTTTCGCTTGTCCCAAAGCGACCCCTACTCTGTACTTTCGAATTCGAGCGGCCCGGTAACAGTCAACGTTCCCAGTACCAACACCATCAGCCGAGCTACCTGGAGCATCACCATCAATCCTGGTCAGAACTACACCCTCTACTGGCGAGTGCGGTTTCGCGATAGCGGTGGAGTAGAGTACGTTGGGCCTGAGCAAATTGCCCAGATCAACACCACTTCCAGCGGAGGGAATCCTTCGAGTACCTTTGCGCTAACGCTCAACAAGGGCGGCACGGGCGCGGGCAGCGTAAGCAGCAACCCGCAGGGTCTGAACTGCGGGGCGACCTGTACCCAAAACTTCACCAGTGGTACGGTGGTCACGCTCACCGCCACCCCCGACCCTGGCTCGAGCTTTACCGGTTGGTCCGGCTGTACTGGCCCGGTGGGCAGCCCCACCTGTAGCGTAACCATGGATCAAGCCCGCACCGTTACGGCCAACTTTGCGGTGCTGCCCCCGCTGACCACCGGCTCCTTCAGCATCACCACTAACGGCCTGCCCAACGGCTCCACGGCCAGCGTTCCCGTCACCGGCCCCAACAACTACAATCGCACCTTCGAGATTCTGACCGGCACCGGACAGAGCGTCTCGAGCGCCGATGCCGGCCAGTACTTCACCACCCCGCCCAACGTGAGCTTTGGGGGCAGTACCTATGTGGCCAGCCCTGCCACCCAGTCCTTCGTGGTGCCGGGTGGTGGCAACCCGACCTTCACTGTGGAGTACAAGCTTGGCCGCAGCCTCACCCTGAATAAGAGCGGCGCGGGTTCGGGTAGCGTAACCAGCAACCCCGCCGGTATCAACTGCGGCGCAACCTGCAACTACGTCTTTGCCGATGGGGCCAGCGTCACCCTGACCCCCAACGCAAGCGCAGGCTCGGTGTTTGCCGGCTGGAGTGGAGCCTGCTCGGGCACCGGGGGCTGCACCGTGACCATGAGTGCGGCCCGAACCGTCACGGCGACGTTCAATCAAAGCCCCACCCAGACCCTTACGGTGAGCAAGGCGGGCAGTGGCACGGGTAGTGTTAGCAGCAACCCGGCGGGTATTAGCTGCGGAGCCAACTGCGCGGCTAACTTCGCACAGGGCTCCACGGTAACGCTCACCGCTACACCCGATAGCGGCTCCACCTTCACCGGTTGGAGTGGAGCCTGTAACGGCACCGGTACCTGCTCGGTCACCATGGACGCAGCCAAGACCGTTACAGCGACCTTTACCAACCCCAACGCCGCCCCAGCTACCCTTACCGTAGCCAAGCCCGTCAACGCCCCCGCCGATGCCACCCGCCTCAAGGGCGATACGGGGGTGCCCGCACTGGCCTTCACCCTCACCCCCAGTGGTAGCCCAACTATCACTTCCTTCACCCTTCAGGCTTCTGGAAGTGGCAACGACGCATTGGATATCACCGCCGTTCGGGTCTATCTCGATACCAACGGCAATGGGCAGGTAGACTCCGGCGAGACCGCCCCGCCCGCCCAGCGTTTCAACGTCGACAACGGTACGCTCAGCTTCAGCCTCACAGGCGGTAGCGGCTCCGGCCTAAGCCTGAACCAACCCGCGCAGTTTCTGGTGACGGTGGATTTCAACACCACCCTGGCGAGTCGGCCTGCGGTGCTGAAAGCCTCGAGCCTGCCACTGCCCGCAGGGTTGCTGCTGGCCCTGGCTCCCATGGTGCTGCTGGGGGCCTGGCGGCTGCGCTCGACCAGTGGCCGACTGCTGGGTCTGAGCCTGATCCTGCTGCTCACCGCTGGCCAGTGTGGAAACAGCCCCACTTTGCCAGCTGCTCCCAAGACTTACCAGATCAACCTGACCGCTGTTGGTACGACCGCTACACCAAGTGGCCTGCCCATTACTGGCGCCACCATCACGGTGCAGAAATAAAGCCTCGGGGTGTCGGCTCCGGGCTGCCTCCTCAGGGCCGACACCCACCCTCCTGAAAGGAGATTCCATGAGTCTAGCCCACAAAGCACTTGCCTTCCTCGCCACCCTGGCAGCCCTGATCCAAAGCCCTGCCCTGGCCCAGTGGGTCGCACCAGGCACCACCTTTGGCGCACCCAGCAGCATGAGCTATTCCCAGGCCATGGCCTACGTCACCGTTCAGATGAACGCCGCGGCGGTCCAGCGAGCCCAGTCTGTGCTAAACCAGATCAATAGCACTAACCGCAACAACCCCAGCGCCCAGGCCGCCGCCCGCACCCAGGCCCAGACCCGGCCCCAGACCACCTTCAAGCCCGGAGCGCAGCGGCTGCTCCTGAACACGTTTGTCCGCAGCCTGAGCAACAAGCCCGCCGAGGTGCAGGAACTAACCGCGGCCTTCACCGACGGCTTCAAGGGCTTCGAGGCCGAGGCTCGGCGGCTGGGCCGCCCCAACAACGTGGCCATGGCCTTTGCGTACCTGGTGGGGGTCTGCTACCTGGTGCACTACGGCGAGGAACCCACCGAGGCGGCCCTCCTGAACCTCCAGGCCAACACCGACACGGCCTTTGGGGCCTCCGAGGCCTTCCGGCGGCTTTCCGACAGCGAGCGCCAGCGCATGTACGAGGCTTTTGTGCTGATGGCTACCCTGCCGCTATTGGGCTATACGGTGGCGGTGCAGGAAAACGACCCGAAGCTCCTGGAGACCTACCGCGAGATCGCAGCGGTGGCCCTCGAGAGCGCCCTGGGGGTGCGCCCCGACCGGCTGAAGTTCACCCCGACCGGCCTCGAGCTGCGCTAAAGGCGGAAACCGTGGCTCCCAACAGCACCCAAGTCTATGTGGTTCGCATCTGGTACGAGCCCACCCCCGAAGGGGAGGTCTGGCGGGCCTCGGTCAGCCAGGGCGAGGAGCGCCATTACTTCGCCGAGCCCAGCGCCCTGACGGCTTTTTTGCAACAGGAGATGGAGGAGGCCGGGGTAGAAGCGCCGCAGTAGCCGGTCATGCTTCTTAAAGGAGGTACGGATGCATAAGATTCTTCTTGCGACAGGCTTCTTGCTGCTGTTGGCTGCTTGTGGGGATGGTGGAGGGGGCAACCCCACCAACCCCTCCAATCCAACCAACCCCACCAATCCCAGCGGCAGTTTCCCCGCCGAGCTCTCGGGAATCTGGCAGGATACCCTGGCCAGCAGCGGGGATTTCCGCAACCCCCTCACCGGCTTCGAGTTCACCATGACCGGAGGCTACTCGGCCCAGCTCAAGGTGAAGCCCAACGGCGAGTTCTACTTTGCCCATTACTCCCAGGGGGTTGCGTCCAACTGTAGCCTGGTGAGCTTCTTCGACCAGATGGTGGGGCAGGCCGAGTGGGGCAATAACCGGCTCACCCTGCGGCCTCGCGAGCGCCGGCTGGACGTGCGGAACTGCGCCCAGTCGGGCAGCTTCAACCAGCGGCTCGACCCGGTGGTGTTCGAGGCTGCGGTGAGCGAATACTCCACCTTTCTGGATACCAGCCTGCTGATGGAACTCTCCGGCGGGCCGTATCCCCTTCGTTTCAAGCTGCTGAACCGTACCCCGCCTGCCAACCTGCCCCAACCGCCCCAGCCCCCCGGCTTCGAGCTGGGCCAGCAAGGCCCTTACGACGAAATCCTGGGGCTGTGGGGCCGCTACGAGACCAACTTCTACAACCCCCAGACCGGGGCCTACCGGTTTCCCGACTGCTGCGGGGAGAACCGCTTTGTGCGCTTTTCGCCGGAGGGCTACGAGCTGGGCATGGCTTATGTGCGGGTAAACCTCGAGGGCGTCTGCAAGAAAGACCTGATCTACTACGAGAAGGGCCAGGCCCTGTTCAAAGTCACCGACCAGCGTGGCAGCGACACCTACCAGGGGGATGTGCGAATGACCCCTAGCGAGGCCCGGCTGATTGTGCGGATCCGCGAGTGTGAGGCAGAGAACGGGGTACAGACCTATACCTTGCAGCCCCTCACCCGCTATCACCGCTGGAGCTACACCCTGCCCCAGGGGGGAGAGAGCTTCATGCTGGGCTGTCAGTACCCCACGCACTTCTGGGGTTTTGCCGTCTGCTACGAGGCCAACCCCTGGTACACCTACCAGCGGCGGTAAGGCCGTAAAGGAGCTAAAGTATGCGCTATTGGATCGTTCTGCTGGGCTTTCTGTCCTTTTTGCTGTCGGGTTGTCCGGGTGAGGGCAACCTGCCGACCAACCCGGCCAATCTCCGGGCGACAGCAGTAAAGAGCCATACGGTTGCCCTCACCTGGAACGCTCAGAGCGGGCCGCTGTTGCTCGAGCGCAAAATGGAAGATGGGGCGTTCGAACCCCTGGCGGAGGTTACCGGCAAGACCAGTTTTGAAGACTTCCCGGTCTTCGACGATACGAGCTACGCCTACCGACTTACCGGTGTGAACGGGGTTAGCGAGACGACCGTTTTGGTGCCTGCAGTCAGGCCCAACCCCCTCACGGTGAGCCTGACGCCGGATACCGCCCGCAGCGCCACAGCGACGGTAGGCACCTCCGGGGGAAGCCTGAGTGTAACGGGTGCGAATGGGGTCTCCTATACCCTTACCATTCCACCCAACGCCCTCCTGCGCGACACCGAGATCACCCTGACCCCTATCAATCAGGTTGGGGGGCTTCCGCTGAGTGGTGGGCTGCTGGGTGCGGTGCGGATTGAGCCGGAGAACCTGGAGCTCTACGGCGAGGCCCGTCTTACCCTGACCTCGGCTCCAACCTGGCCTGCGGGTACACGCCCAGTGGCCTTTGCCAGCGCCAACAATGGACAGGAGTTCCACCTGGTTCCCTTTGGTGCGGCGGAACCCCTGGCTGTGCCGCGAAAGCTACAGGATGAGGACGAGCTGGCCCCCATCAAACCGATCAAAGGGGGCACCCATGGTGTGGGCGCTGGAACCCCGCAGGACGTGAAGAAACAGACCCAGGACAACCCCCCTACCGACCCCTTCAATCAGTCCCAGCAGCGGGCCGCCGCCGAGGAGGATGATCTGGCCCCACTGCTCACACCGCGCCAGTTAGCAGAGGGTAAGGCCAAAAGTCTGGAACTCAAAGAACTCAACCGCCCTTCCCGTGACACCCTGGCGGTATTTCGTGAGTTCCGCCAGTGGTTGGCTTTCCTGCGCAAGTATGGCCTCGAGGCCGAGTTTGACTCCCAGATCAAGGCCCACAGCCGCCGCCAGGCGAACCGTATCCGCATTCGCTTCGACGAGCTCTACGAGCAGTGCGAAAGGGGAGACCGTAAGGTTCGCAAGGAGATGCGCGAGCTATTGTACTGGGCCAAGCTCTACCCGGCCCTGGTGCAAAACCTGGGGGCATCCTGGATAAGCCAGGCTGAGGATCGGGTCAAACGCTGTGGTATCCCCAACTGGGAAGGGGCAGCCAGCGCCAGTCAGCCCCAGGCTATTGTGAACGGTTGGTCAGGTTCGGCGGAGATCACCTATATCGTGGAGGACATCCAAGGCGACGTGGTGACCTATGCCGCTACAGGGCGCAACTTGCGCCTTACGCTTAACTCGGGTAATGGCTGCAGTGTGAGTGTCGTAAGCGTGGAGGCGGACTCAAACCCCGATCGCAACGTCCTGATAGTAGACTATGGGCATGAGCCGGCTCAATATTCCGCTGGGTTCTTCCTGGATGCAACGTACTCGATTAACTGTGGTGATAGACCAGTTACCCAAAGAAATCTATTCCAAATCCTGTTCGGATTTGATGGGACGCTGACCCTCTCCAATGAAAACCGATTGATTAGCGGGAGCTACGAGATACCAGGCACCACCTACACCAGCACCTGGACGCTCAACGCCGTTCCGCGTACCTCTCGCTGATGCTGGAGCCGGGTGCTACAGTTGAGGAGGGATTCCCAATGAAGGTTGTCGTGACCGTCCTGGTAATGCTGACCCCGCTGGCCCTGGCCCAGCCTCCCCGCATGGCTGCCCTGAGCGACCTGCAGATGCAGTGGGCTGAAGCCCAGTGCCCCAAGCCCGAGAGCCTGGGCACCAACTTTTCGGGTCTCACCAACCCAGACCGGGATCTACAGACCCAGGGGGGACAGGCGGCTTTGGGGCAGAACCTGCTGGCGGGGTTGGACGAGAGCATTGCCGAACTCGAGCAGGAACTCAAAGACCTCGAGGCAGGCGATCCCAGTCGGGCCATGATCGAGCAGCAGCTCCGGGCCCTCAAAGCCCAGCGACAGCAGCTCCAGCGGGTGGCTCCGCAGCGCCCCAGCGCCCCGGCCATTCCCAACCAGGCCGGCGCCCTGGCCAACCTGCGCCGCGCCCTGAACGCAGCGGCGGGGCCGGGCAGCCTGCGCCTGATGGAGACCCAGCCCGAGTACAAGGAAGCTGCTACCGCCAGCCGCAATGCTGCTTTGGCAGCCGTGATCGGCAAGCCCCAGCTGGCCCTGGGGCTGTTGTTGCGGGCCCAGCAGCTCGAGCCGCGCAACCCCGCGCACCTGGTCAACCTGGCCGGAATCGCCAACTACTACGGCCTCTTTGCCGAGGCCCTGGCCCTCTCGACTGCTGCCGAAGGGCTGAACCCCCCGGCGGCTCTGCGCCCTTTGCTGCAAAACAATAAGGGCCACGCCCTGCTGCGTCTGCGCCGACTGCCCGAGGCCGAGGCTGCGCTCCGGGCCGCCGCCCAGGCCGACCCCAACCTGCAAGAGGCCCGCCTGAACCTGGCCTACGCCCTGGGGGCCCAGAACAAGTGCGCCGAAGCCAGCGTCTGGGCCAAACGGGCCTGGTGGCGGCACAACCTGAGCGGGGCCGAGAACACCCAGGTGCGCCCCTTGAGCGAGCTGTTTGTGCCCGTTACCGGCGTACCCACCCTACCCAGCCTGAACTTTGTGGCCCCCGGCCAGACCGCCGGGGCAAGGGAGGCACTCGAGGCCCTGCGCCAGGAGATCGAGGCCAAGCGGCCCACCCTCGAGGCGTTTACATCTGCCGGTGCAGCCGAGGCCCGTCGCAGTGTGGAGATCCGCGCCGAGCGGCGGGTGGGGGTGGTGAAGGGCCGGTTCATCACCTTTTTGTCCGATGCTGTGGGTTCTGCCGCCCGACTGAACAACCGCAACGACTATGCTCCACGGGAAGGGCAGGCCTACGAGGCCGCCGAGGCCACCCTGAGCCGCACGGTTTCCGAGCTCAACGCCCGCTTCAGCTCCAGCCCAGGCTGTGCCAGCGCCGCCGCCTGGCGCGAAGCCGCCCTGCCCGCCTTCCAGGCCGCCGACCGTGCCCTGCGTAGCCTGTACACCCAGGCCTGGCAGAGCGCTGCCACCCTCAGCACCCGTTTCTCCGAGCCCACCTACCGCACCGTTGCCACGCTGCGCCTGCGGCTCCTGTACTACCTAGCTGCCCAGAAGGTCTACGATTACGCTTCAACCTACTTGGTCGGCCTCGAGTCCGCTCGGGGCAGCGAGAACTGCGGCAACGAAAGCGCACCCATCATGGGCCCGCTGGCCACCCCCCAGGTTCCCCCGGCCTGCACCCCCAGCCCGGCGCCCGCGACCCCTGCGCGGGGCTGGCGGCTCTTCCTCAGTTGTGAGCGCACCGAGTTCAACTTTGCCAACCCCGCCTGGATGGACCGCTTCCAGATTCTGCGCGACAGCCTCTCGCCCCTGGTCTTTTCCCAGCTCGACTTCCGGCTGGCGGTGTTTGTTCCCGGCGGCTTTGTGCGCCTGACCGACGAGGGCGGCATCATGGATGCGGGGCTTGTGGCACCCGGCGGCAACCGCAACTGGAGCCTGGTGTGGAACGCCAGCAGTGGCAGCGTGGGGTTCGCCTCGAGCGAACCGCAGTTGGGGGTGAAGTAGGGTACATTGCCCGAGACCATGCCAAGGCTTGCGCCTGCGGCCTCGAGGGAGCCACAGTTGGGTATTAAGTGAGGTGGGTACCCGCCCCTTTCGCCAGGGCTCCCGCCTGCGGCCTCGAGCGAACCGCAGTTGGGGTCAGGTGCGGTCAGCAGACCGAGTCGGTGGGCTTGGGGTTGGCCAGCCCGAACAACGGGCGCAGCAGCAGACCGACGCCGGTGCCCAGCAAGGCCATCCCCAGCCAGACCCAGCCGTGCAGGCTGAAGGAAGCCACCCCGCCGATGTACGCACCGATGTTGCAGCCATAGGCCAGCCGGGCCCCATAACCCATCAGCAGCCCGCCCAACACCGCGGCCAGAAGGGTCTTCCAGCCCAGGCGAGGATTTTTCCCGAACACCCCGGCTGCCGAAGCGCTCAGCAGCGCCCCCAGCAGGATGCCCAGGTTGGTGAGGCTGGTGGGGTGGCCCAGGGGGGAAAGCTCGAGGGGCGACTGACCGTTCCAGAACCCCCAGAACGCAGGCTGGGCCAGGCCCAGGGCTTCCACCGCCTGCGAACCCCACAGGGCCAGGCTGTAGGTAACCCCCCAGGGCCGCCCGCTCACATAGAGTACTGCCGCATTGAGCACGGCCAGCACCAGAGCAGCTACCCACAAAGGCCAGGTGCCGCGCAGTATGCGAACCCACCCCTTTGGCCCTTGTGGCTGAAAAGGGGGCGGGGGCTGCCGCTTGCGGATGACCCATTCGGCCAGCAAGGCTATTCCTCCCACGCATGCGAGCGTTACCGCCAGCGCCCCCCAAAGCCCCAGGCGCTCGGCCAGCGAGATGGGGGGCAGGGTTCCCGCCGCTCCAGGGCCCATCGTCCAGAACTCCAGGTTCCAGGCGCCCAGCACCGAACCCGCCACAAAACTGCAGAGCGCCACCAGGCCAATCAAACTACCCCCGCCGGTAGCGTACAGGGTGCCCGAGGCACAACCCCCGGCCAGTTGCATCCCAATACCAAAAACAAAGGCACCCAGCAGCAGCCCAGGCCCAATGGGAGCCAGGTAGCCGGCCAGCGGCTGCCCGCCTAGGCCCTGGCCCAGGGCAAAGAGAAGGGCAAACAGGGTTGCGGTAACCGCCAACAGGAGCATATGGGCTTGCAGGGCCCGCCCCTGCCCCACGGTTAGAAGCTGACGGAAGGCCGAGCTAAAGCCAAACTTTGCGTGAAACAGACTAAAACCCAGCCCCACCCCCAGCAATAGCAACAGGCCCTGGGTTGCGGAAAGCTGCATATACAAATACCCCGTTCCCAACAACCCCAGTACAAGCAAGCCGTACTGGGGCCGGGTGGTTGGTTGTGGTGATGCCGAGGCAGTAACGTTGGGTTGCGAAAGTTTGCGCGATAGCGACATCTGTGCTCCCTGTTGGCGGGGTTGGTCTCGAGTCTCCCCACTACCAATGAGGGTTAGGTTATCAAAGATGATAACTTTTGTAAACTATTTAACCTTTTGCGTCCCGGAACAGTGTTATCTGGCCTGTAATAAACTTGGGTGGAGTGGTCTATCAACCTTTGCTTACCGGCCCACCCTTGAAAGGCCCCACAATGCCTCGGGTGATCCAGCCGCCGTAGAAGGGGCCCGGTTGTGGCCGGGCTTTTTCACCGTCCACAATTCAAGGCTGCTTCTTGTGCAGGGCCTCGAGGAAGGCCCAGATGGCGTATTCCATGTCTTCAATGGCCTTTTTGCCGCCGGTCACCAGAAGTGGGGCGGCGTTGCCGTCGTAGAGGTACAGCACTCGAATCGGGAACAGCAAATATGAGATGAAGGCAATCAGGGCCAGTGCGAAGGCGCCATATTCCAGCAGAGCCGGATTGATTTTCAGGAGCTGGGGGAGGTTGAGCCAGCCCAGCCAGCGCAGCCCCAGGCTGGCCAGCCCCACAAAGAAGCCCACAAAGGCCAAAGCCATCAGCCAGTCGCGCATCTGGTAGGAGAGCTCGAGCCGGGTTACCAGCGGCAGGTAAATGCGAACCGTGACCGCGCCGTTCTGGAAGCACAGCCAGCCGGTCTCGATGGCGGCTTCGCGGAAGCGCGATCCACTGGCCAGATAGCGATGAGGAAGGGTGATTTTCTGCATGCAACCTCCGGGTAACGGGTTCTGAAGACAGGCCCATTTTTGCATGACCCCGGCCTTTTGCGTAGAGCAGGCTGAATGAATGTTGTTTTGCAAACAAGCAGGCGCAGGTGAGCTACAATTTTTTGGATGATTTGGCCCTTCAAGCGCTTTTTTGCGGGCCGCCCGGTGGCGCAGGTGGTGGTGCTGCTCACAGCACTTAACCTGGCTACGGTACTGGGTTTTACCTTGCTGGTTCCGGCCCGCCCGCTCGAGGTGCCGCTGGTACTGCCCTGGCAAGACCCCGCCCAGACCGCCTGGCGTCTGGGGGCAGCTCTGGCGCTATTCCTGGTGGTGCTGTGGGCGGTGCGCCCGGGGCAACGTCGGGCCTGGGAGTTCGGGGTCTTGATCGGGATTGGGGTAGCGGTGGTGGCCTGGCTGAGCCAGAACTACCTGCCTTTTCTGGCCCTGGGGCTAATACCGGTGGTGGCCCGGTACTGGCTGCCGCTGTGGGTGGTGTTACTGGTGGTGGCAGGGCTGGGGGGGTTGTCGGTGTGGTGGGCCCAGCGAGAGCCGCTACAAATCACCTTCGAGATTTTGCTGAGCCAGGGGCCCCAGGGCAATACCGCCTGGAGTGCTTTGCCCACCCCTGCCGAGTACCCCAACCTGAGCCTGGCCTTTTTCATCTTTATTGCTTTTTTGTATTCGGGCTATGCGCTCTTTACCCTCGAGCTGCTGGTACGCGAGACCCGGGCCCGGGAGGAGCTCGAGCGTACCCGCCGGGAGCTCGAGCAGACCTCGCGCCAGGCCGGGGTGCTGGAGGAGCGCCAACGCCTGGCCCGCGAGATTCACGACACCCTGGCCCAGGGCTTTGCCAGCATCGTGGTGCAGCTCGAGGCGGCCGAGATGGCAGCCCAAAACGAGACTTCCGCCGGGCGCTATCTGGAGCAAGCCCGCGCCGCTGCCCGCGAAGGCCTGTCGGAGGCCCGCCGCATGGTCTGGGCCATGCGCCCGGAAATCCTGGAGAACACCTCGCTGCCCGAGGCCCTGGGGCGCCTGATCCAGCGCTGGCAGGAGGAGAGTGGGATCAAGGCCCAGTTCACCCTGACCGGCGAACCCCGCCCGCTGCACCCCGAGCTCGAGGTCGGTCTGCTGCGCATCGCCCAGGAGGCCCTGGCCAACATCCGCAAGCATTCCAGGGCCCGCCAGGCCACCCTCACCCTTTCCTATCTCAACGACATGGTGCTGATGGATGTGCAAGACGATGGGGTGGGCCTGCAACCGCCCAGCTCGGGTAGCTTTGGCCTGCGCTCCATGCGCGAACGGGTCGAAGCGCTGGGAGGACAAATGATGGTGGAAAGCGAGGCCGGACAGGGCACCACCCTGGCCTTTAGCCTGCCCCTGTACCGGGCAGAGCCCGCAAGGGTGGAGACTTTATGACAGGCTCGGCAATCATTCGAATTCTACTGGTAGACGATCACCCCGTGGTACGGGCGGGCCTTTCGGGGTTGCTTTCCTCCCAGCCCGATTTTGAAGTGGTGGGTGAAGCCTCCAACGGCCTCGAGGCTCTGAACTTGTTGGAGAAGCAGGAGACAGATGTGGTACTGATGGATTTGCGGATGCCTCAGATGGATGGGGTAAGCGCCATCCGGCAGATCCGGGCTCATTTTCCCAAAGCGCAGGTTCTGGTACTCACCACCTATGACACTGATTCCGAGATTGTTCGGGCGGTCGAGGCTGGGGCTACGGGCTATTTGCTCAAGGATGTACCCCGCGAGGAACTCTTCCGGGCCGTGCGGCTTTGTGCCCGGGGCGAAGCGGTGCTTTCTCCGCCCATCGCGGCCCGGCTGCTGGGTCGGATGCGCGGCCCCGCCGAAGAAAACCTTTCCGTGCGCGAGCTCGAGGTGCTCTCGCTGGTGGCCAAGGGCTTTTCCAACAAAGAAATTGCCCGCAAGCTCAAAATCAGCGAGGCGACCGTCAAGACCCACCTGCTGCACACGTTTGGCAAGCTGGGCGTGGATGATCGTACGGCGGCAGTCACGGTGGCGCTGGAAAGGGGTATCCTGCGGCTGGAGAGTTGAACCCAGCCATGCAATACTTACCCCGACAAACCCGGTATTGTAAGGGCTATGGGCCCCGGCATTCGAAGATTTCTGCGTTATCTCATTCCAGCAGGCATCGGCTTGCTGGTGGCACTTGGCGACCTGGGCAATGTGGATCTGCTCTTTGCCGGAACCCTGCTGCTCTTGATGGGGTTTGTGGTGGGGTGGTGGTGGCCCTGGCAATGGTGGCTTAGCGGGCTCTTGATGGGGGGCATTCTGCCCCTGGTACAGCTGTGGGCTACGCTGGCCCGGTTTCCCATGCCCTACGTGCCCGACCCCCTTCAGGGCCTGTTGCTGCTCATTCCCGCTTTGCTGATGGCAGGTTTTGGGGCTATTGTGCACCAGAAAACACCCTACACCCCCGCCGCACTACGTGCGCGCTTGCGACGGGCACGCCAGGCCGATTATCACGACTACGAGGAATCTTAGAGCGATTCTCGGGGCTATCTGGATGTTGGTTTTTACCGTTCTGGGTAACGTTAGGTGTCTCCTGTATACACCCTGGTTAGATACTAGCAGTGTAACCGGATGTGACATTCTCTGATCGGACGGTAACGTTTGCCGATGAGTGTTTTGATTTGTTCCACCACTGCCTTCTCAAAAACAGGGTCATCAAAGTCGATGATTAGCCACATATCGTTCATCCTAGCCTCGGCGCGAAATGGGTAGTGCCCTTCCGCAAATCGCTCAAGCTCAACGGACAGTGATGAACGGTTCAGTTGAATGTGACGCTGCCCTGAATTGCCTTCACATTGTGCGAATCTACACGCTGGATCAGCGTGAATACCGATATGGGCATTCGGGTAGTTGATGTATGCCTTAGTCATTGTCTCTCCTAAGACATCTGACTTACGTATCACACAGTGAGGTGTGAAAATGGTGGAGTAATCAGACCACTTCAGCCGCTTTGCGAACCTCGCGCACAAACTGCTGGGTTTTGTCGTCCAGATCGTGTACAGCCCAGGGAATGGTTTTGGCCCCCGGCCACCGATCAAAAAGGGTATCCAGCCATTGCAGCAGCAGGTCGGGGGTCATCGGCCCCGAAGACTGGTAGATGACGCTGGCATTGCTCAGGGTTACCTTACCCAGAGCCTCGTAGTGGCTGGGGGAGGTATGCATGATGAGCATTCGGAAGGTATCACCCGAATCCTGTCCTACGCACTCCAGAACCTGCCCCTCTGCTAGCGTATTAATCTTATGCAGTGTGACCATAGATTAATGGTACGTTGTCCAGCAACGAGTTTCCAGTGTCAATTGTCCAAATTGATCGAAGTGCACCATTCCTGAACCACACAGATAGATGGGTGGCCCAATTGCCAGGAATGCTCCCGGCATAAGAAATTCGTGGGAATCGGCATTGCGAGGAGGCCACAGGCCGGCCAAGGAATCCCGAAGGGTTCGCCAATCCTGCGGGGTTGTCGGGGTGATCTGGGTGGCTTCCCCTGCGGCTTTGCCTCAGAGTCGCAAGGACGTCTCGATTCGCAGAGCCGCCAGTTTGACGGGGCTCGAGCGAGTGAGTTCGGAGCGTAGATTTTGGGCTTCAAACTACCCCTTTACCACGATGTTGAGGAGCTTGCCCGGAATGTAGATTTCTTTAACTACCTCCTTGCCCTCCAGGTGCTGCTTTACGTTGGGAATCTCACGCGCGAGTCGCTTGATTTCCTCTTCGCTGACCTGGGCGCTGACGATTGTTTTGCCGCGCACCTTGCCGCTAACCTGCACTACCAGCTCAAAGCTATCGGCCACCAGCGCAGTCTCATCTACCTGTGGCCAAAGAGCGCTAAATACCGAGGAGTTGTGGAATTCGTGCCAGAGTTCCTCGGCCAGGTGGGGGGCGAAGGGGGCCAGCATCTGCAAGTAGCAGAGCACCGCGTGGCGGTAGACCGGGGTGATGCCCTGCTCCTTGCGGTAGTCGCTCATGCTGTTGAGCAGCTCCATCAGGGCCGCGATGGCGGTGTTGAAGCGCAGGGCCTCGATGTCCTCGGTTACTTTCTTGATGGTCTGGTGCAGCTTCTGATAAAGGCCCTTGTGCGCCCCCTCCAGCGCAGAGGGCTCATACAGGTCGCCCTGGGCCTTCAGCTCTACCAGATGCTCGGCCACCATACGGTAGACCCGGTTCAGGTAGCGCCATGCGCCCTGGACCCCTTCTTCGGTCCAGATCATCTCGTTTTCGGGTGGGGCGGCAAACAGGATGGTGATGCGGGCGATGTCGGCGCCCTGCTCTTTCACGAAGGGCCCCACCATCACCCCGTTGCCCAGGCTTTTGGACATGGTGGCAGCCTTCCAGAAGTGGGTGCTGCCGTCTTCGTGGGTGCGAAGTTCTGCGCCCGATTTCCGGGCCTCTTCAAGCGTCAGGGTCTCGGGGATTTCCAGCTTGGCCCGCCGCTCCGGGTTCTTGAAGTGGATGATGTCGCCCCGGACTTCCACCTCGCCCACGTCGGTCCAGCCCTGCACCATGCCCTGGGTGAACAGGCCCTCGAAGGGTTCTTCGGCTTCGACCATGCCCAGGTCGTGCAGGAACTTGGTGAAGAACCGACTATAGAGCAAGTGCAGGATGGCGTGCTCGATGCCACCGATGTACTGGTCAACTGGCATCCAGAAGTTGGCCCTGGCGGGGTCAAAGGGCTGGCTGGGGTTTTGGGCGTCAGTGTAGCGCAGGAAGTACCAGGACGAGTCGAAGAAGGTGTCCATGGTATCGGTGTCGCGCCGGGCTTTACCTCCGCACTTGGGGCATTCGCACTCGTAGAACTCGGGGTGCGCTGCTAGGGGGCTCTTGCCCTTGGGGCGGATGTCGTCCACGTCGCGCAGGGTGGGCAGCTCGACCGGCAACTGCTCGTAGGGCACCGGCACAATACCGCAGCTGTCGCAATGAATCATGGGGATGGGGGTGCCCCAGTAGCGCTGGCGGCTAATGAGCCAGTCGCGCAGGCGGTAGTTGACCTTGCCAAGGCCGATACCCTTTTCCTCCATCCAGGCGATAATTTTCTTCTTGGCCTCCTCCATATACAGGCCGTTCAGGAAATCGGAGTTGATGGCGGGGCCATCCTCGGTGTAGGCCTTGCCTTGCCAGCCATCGGGGGGCTGAACAGTGCGGATGATTTCCAACCCGAACTTCTCGGCAAACTCCCAGTCGCGTTCGTCCTGCCCCGGTACGGCCATGATGGCCCCGGTGCCATAACCCGAGAGTACATAGTCGGCGATCCAGACCGGAATCTCCTTGCCGTTGGCCGGGTTGATGGCGTAAGCCCCGGTAAAGACCCCGGTTTTCTCACGGTCTTCGCGCTGGCGCTCGACTTCGCTTTTCATCTTGGCGGCAGACACGTAGGCTTCTACGGCCTCTTTTTGCTCCGGGGAGGTAATCCGGGCCACCAGTTCGTGCTCGGGGGCCAGCACCATGAAGGTAGCCCCAAAGATGGTGTCGGGACGGGTCGAAAACACGCGGATTTTGGCGTCGTATCCCTTGACCTGGAAGTCGAACTCCGCGCCCTGGCTCTTGCCGATCCAGGCCCGCTGCATGGCTTTGACCTTCTCGGGCCAGCGGGGGAGCTTTTCCAGGTCGGCCAGCAGGCGCTCGGCGTAGTCGGTAATTTTGAGGTACCACTGCTCGAGCTCGCGCTTCTCCACCAAAGCTCCACTGCGCCAGCCGCGCCCGTCAATTACCTGCTCGTTGGCCAGCACGCTTTGTTCAACCGGATCCCAGTTGACCAGGCTTTTCTTGCGGTAAACCAGGCCCCGCTCGTACATCTTCAAAAAGATCCACTGGTTCCACTTGTAGTAGTCGGGCAGGCAGGTAGTGACCTCGCGGCTCCAGTCGTAACGGATGCCCATCAGGCTGAGCGACTCCTTGGACTGTTTGATGTTGCCAAAAGTCCAGTCGGCGGGCGAGACCCCGAACTTGAGCGCGGCGTTTTCGGCAGGCAGTCCGAAGGCATCCCAGCCAAATGGATGCAGCACGCTGTACCCCTGCTGAACCCGGAAACGGGCCAGCAGGTCGCCCATGGTGTAGTTCTTCAGGTGGCCCATGTGCAGGTCGCCCGAAGGGTAGGGGAACATCACCAGAATGTAGGCTTTCTTGGTACCATCGCTTTCTTTGGCCTCGAGCAAGCCTATCTCGTCCCAGTATTTCTGCCATTTGGGCTCTATTTCGTGGGGGTTGTACCGGTCGGTTGTTACCATTGCTCACTTCTCCACTTCTCAACGGGCCATTCTATTGCCTGACGGGCTAAAAGGGAAAATGCAGGGTCTGGGGGCTTGTGCAGATGGTAGAAAAAACATCCCCCTTCAGGAGCGAAGGGGGAGTATCCCAGGCCTGGGGCTCCCCTAGGGTAGTTCTAGGCGAATAAACCTCTGCACCAGGCCATAATAGCATGAGGTAGCCAAACCAAAGGCGGGGTTTGTTTTCTATCTTCACCCCAAGTTGCCACTGGGGGGGCATGGCCACAGATGAATCTACAGATGGGGGTTCAAAACCTTATGGAGTGGAGAGGTAAATTTGCACACACCAGGGGTCGGGCTAGCCCTGAACCGATGGGCAGCCTCGCAAAGCCAGATGACATGACCTGAGCGGCATAACGCTAATGGCATTAACAATGCCCTGATGCGAATCTGGCCCTTAACGTTATGGGAAATCGAGTGGTTGTGTTCATATTTGGGTAACCTCCCCCTGACTTTGCATAAAATGCGCTTCAGTGGAGCCGACTTTGGAAGGGGTTGTACTGATGCAAAACCGTTGGCCAACCAAGACTTTCCCCCAGGCAGCCTCAGTGCATCGGGCTATTCTGGTGATGGACTCGAGGAAGGTGCGTACCCCCTTGCGGCGTCAGACTTCGTCCAGGTCGAACTGGTCGCAACTCTACCAGGCTGGGCCCTACCACGTGGATCTGAGCCTCAAGTGGGAGGAGGCCGGGGCGCGTTTGGTGGGGCAGGTGATCTCGAGGGAGCGGGTTTCTTTTGAGCTAGCCCAGGTCTTCGTGAAGCAGAACGCAGCATGGGTGAAAATGCCCCTGGATCTTGCAGGGCGTTTTAGTCTGCTTTTGGCCTCGCTGGAGGATTGCAGCCTTGAGTTTCACATTCAAGGAGAGGTGGTCATTTTAGATGGCTTCGAGTTGAGTTAGAGCGCTCTTCCCACCGTTAGCGCTCACCGTCCTGATCAGAACCTTGGCCGCCCGGATGGGCGGCCAAGTCATTTGAGTTCAGCGTTACAGAGTTGGGGGTGCTACCGCCCGGCGATTGTATTGGCCTGTACCCCCCGCTGCAAAAACTCGTTGGTGAAGAAAGCGGCGGCGGGCAGGTCGGTGCGGACACGCCCGGTCTGCCGGAGCAGGTTGAGCCCGCTCTGCCAGCCCTGGGGGTTGGAGAAGCCCAGGCCGTTCTGGCGGGTGTAGGGCGACTGGTAGAGCCGTAGCGAGACCTCGAGCACCCGGAACCTGTCCTCTTGCAGGTTCTGCACGTACTTCCTGGAGGCTTCAAAGGCTTTGCGCGGTTCCCGCAGCGTCAGGGCCAGGGCCTCCTGGGTGGCCTGCACAAAGCGGCGGGCCAGGTCGGCGTTTTCCAGCACGCGGTCGGTCGAAATCACGCCCACCCCAGGCGAAAGGTTATAGGGGCCTGCTGGAATTACATTGAGTTTAACACCCCGCGCTTGTAGCACGATGGGTTCGTTGTTCACGAAGCCCATGGCCACGTCCACCCGCCCGGTTACGATGGCCTCGGCCTGGGTGAAACCAATCTGTTCAATTTTTACATCGGATTCGCGCAACCCTGCGGCCCTGAGCATGGCCTGAAGCGAGGTGTACGAGGTGCCAAACAGCCCCGGTATGCCGATGGTTTTGCCCTTCAGGTCGCGCACCGAGGTAATGTTCTTCTCGGCCCGCGAGAAAAGGGCGTTGGGCACGCTCTGATAGAGCGCCAGCACGTACTTGAGCGGGGTGCCCTGGGCCCGCAGGGCAATCACATCCTCGGCATCGGCCACCACAAAGTCGAGCCGGCCCTGGGCCAAGAGCGGGTACAGCTCCGAGGCAAAACCGTGCTGAAACTCCACCTCGAGGCCCCGCTTGCCATACAGCCCCTCGACCACCCCGGCGTAGAAGGGGGCAAACTGCACGTCGGGCAGGTAGCCCAGCCCCACCCGCACCTTTTGCGTTTGAGCCATTCCAAACGACAACAAGACTGCCAGTAAAACAACCAACTTTTTCATTGCACTCCTCAACACACCGTGCTACCCACACATCGCCAGAGCAGGCACGAACTGCCTCTGGCCAAGCGCCTGTTGCCCAAGCTGTGATTGAGGATTTACGAGGTATTACCCACTTTTCCCGCCCAGGCACAGGGGCACCCGGGCTTCACTCCTTCTCCCATCCGGACTGTTACCGTCGGCTTGCGATTTTCACGCAATCGGGCCTGGATGTGCGGCAGATTTCCAGGCTTCGCGGGCTGGGGCGGTTGTTTGCCGCCTTCACCGCCGGTGGGGAATTGCACCCCGCCCTGAAGGAATTGGGCCTGCTGGCCCGAGGTTAGTTTAGCCACAAACCCTGGACTTGCAAAGTGCAGCAGACTGGATTTTGATGGGGGGGTGCGCCTAGAACTTCAAAGCCTGCTGGCCCTGGCCGACGAGAAGGTATTGGAGCGGGGCAAGTCACTTTTTCTGGAGGGGGCGGTGCTCGAGGCCGCCCGCAGCCGGGACTGTTTGCAGGCCAGGGTCGAGGGTAGCGCGCCCTTTCCGTACCGGGTCGAGATTAACCTGAGCAAAGGCGAGTGGCGCTGTTCGTGTCCCTACACCTGGGGGCCTGTGTGCAAGCACGTGGTAGCGGTGGCCTTTGCCGCCCTGGAAGCCCCCGAAATTTTCACCCGCAAAAAGCTGGGGAAAAGCGTGCCGGTAAATTTGGGGCCGCTGCTCGAGCTCTCCGACGACGAACTATTGCGCTTCTTGTGGCAACTGGCCGAAGAACGCCCCGAACTTCTGCACGAGTTTGCCTACAACCTAATTCAGCGGTATGAATGAAGCGAGTTCATTGCTTAGCAAGGTCTTCGCTTAGCCTACCGGCGTCGGTAACGCAGCACGTAGCTTTCCAGCAAAGCCACCAGCCCATATAGCGAGATTCCCAGTAACACCGTAACGGCCACCGCCGAGAAGGAGAGGGCGTAGTTAAAGTTGCGCTGCTCGGTTTGGGCCAGGTGACCGAGCCCGCCGCCCCCCAGCACAAACTCGGCCACCACCGCCCCAATTAGGGCCAGCGAGACCGTCAGGCGCAACCCGCCCAGGATGACCGGCAGGGCGCCGGGAAACTCGAGCTTCCTGAATACCCCCCAGGCACTGGCCCCAATGGTCTGAAAAACCTCCCGGTAGGTGCGGTCTACCTCGCGCACCCCCACCATGGTCGAGACCAGCACCGGAAAAATGGAGATCAGGGTGGCAATGGTCACCTTGGAGCCCAGCCCATAGCCAAACCAGATGATGAGCAAGGGTGCCACAATAATGGTCGGAACCGCCTGCAAGGCCACAATGAAGGGGGAGAGCAGACGCTCCAGCGAGCGCTTCTGTCCCATGGCGTAGCCGATGGGCAGCCCAATTGCGAGCGAGGCCAGGATGCCCAGCCCGGCGGTCTGTAAGGTGGCCAGGGCGTTGCGCAGTAGCAGTTCGGCGTTTTGCGTGAGGGCCTGCCAGACCGCCAGGGGCGAGGGCACAAAGACCGGCACCCGCGCCGCCATGAGGCCCCAAGCCAGGAAGAACAGGCCGAGGAGGCCCAGCACCCCAAAAACCTCCCAGGGGGGACGCAGGGGCTGGGGCGGCGGCTCGATGAAGGTGGAGTCGGCCACCCCCAGCCGTTCGCGCAACTCGGCCTCGAGGCCATCGGTAAAAGCTGTGATGCGCCCTTCGTGTTTGGTGTCCAGAATGGCGTCAATTTTTCCGCCTGTAAGCACTACCACCCGGTCGGCCAGGTAGACCGCCTCGCGGATGCTGTGGGTCACGAACAAAATGGTTTTGCCGGTGCGCTTGTGCAGTTGCTTGAGCTCGAGGTTGAAGCGCTCGCGCACCAGGGCGTCCAGGGCTGCGAAGGGCTCGTCCATCAGCAGCACCTCGGCATCCTGGGCCAGCGCCCGGGCGATGGCCACGCGGGCCTTCATGCCCCCGGAAAGCTGGTGCGGGTACAGGTTCAGATAGGGCTTCATGCCCAGGTGGGTCTCAATTCGGCCCCGGCCCGTGAGTTCGATGGGCAGGCGGATGTTCTGTTCGACGGTGCGCCAGGGCAACAGCCGGTAGTCCTGGAACACCATGGCGGGCTGGCCCGCCACCTCCACCGTGCCCTGCTTGGCCTTGAGCAGCCCCGCTACCACCCGCAGCAGGGTGCTCTTGCCCCCGCCCGAGGGGCCGATGATGGCGATGAACTCGCCCTTCTGCACCTCGAGGTCTACCCCCTTGAGCACCTCCCGTCCCTCAAACGCTACCGAAACGCCCGAGAGCCGGATGGCAGCGGGCGCCTGGGTGGTCGGGGCTGGGGTGGGCGCAGGGTGGCTCATGGCCTTAGCATATCGCGCTCTTCGCAGACCTGATACCGAGTTTACCTGGATAGTTATTTTTGAGTGGCATTCCTGTACCCCTCATTCAGCGACACCCCAGATGCAGTAAGTAACGTCTCAGTCACTATTCTCCTCAGCTGCTGTCGGGGTGTCGCCACCTTCTCCCGCATGGGGAGCAGGAAAGGGGTTCAGGTTAATTTCGTGTCATATGGCGTCGCTCGAGCGATCCGTCAAAATTTTGGCCAGCAAGGCCCCTACAAGCAGAATCCACATGGTCAGGTAAAAGCCCGCCAGAGCCAGCAAAAACCCGGCGATGGGGCCATAGATCAGCTCGTACTGGGTGCGGGGCAGCAGCAGCGGCAGCCCCAGCCGGACGCCCTCCCAGGCCAGGGCGGCCAGTGTGGCAGCCGCGAAGGCCGCCAGCACGCGGGGGGTGGGGATCGGCAGCAGCATGTAAGTCAGAAAAAAGAGCAAGAGCGCCCCCAGAATGGGTACCACCACCTCCACCCCCCCGCGCAAAAAGCTCAGGTCGGCGGGCAGGTAGCGCAGCAGGAAGCCCATGGCCAGCCCCATCAGGGCCAGCAGAATCAGGGCCAGCCCCAAAAGCAGCGGCGCCAGCAGGCCCGCGATGCGCCCCCGCATGACCCGCAGTACGTTCAAGCCTTGGTGGAGAAGCCGGCGCAGGGGGTGAGAGTCGGGGGTAGCGGCCTCGAGCAAAGCGACGGGATGCTCGGATAGGGGTGAAAGCCTGCCAAAGATGATGCCCAGGGCATAGGCCAGGGCCGCAAAAAAATTGCTGCTGGCCCAGAGCAAAATCAGCAGACTGGCAAAGGTAAGGGGGAAAGCGCCTCGAGTCAGAAAGCTCACCACCGTCTGGGCCAGGTCGGGCTGGGTAGGGAAGAGCACCACCACCAGTTCAATCAACCGCACCAGCACGGCGTTGCGCAGGTCTTCGTTGCCCGAGAGCACAAAGCCAAAAATACCCGCCAGCAGAATCAGCAAGGGCATCAGGCTAAAGAGGGCGTAGTAGGCCAGGGCCGCCGAGAAAAACGGAATGTGCGAGCGGGTATATAGCTGGTAAACCTGGCCAATAATACCAACCTTAGCTGGATAGTTATCTTTGAGAGGCATTCAAAAACCCCCTCATCCGGCGACACCCCAGACGCAGCCAAAGACGTCGCTGGCACTACTTTTGTATTCCGCTGGCGGGGTATTGCCACCTTCTCCCACATGGGAGAAGGCAAGGGGTTCATATGGATTTGGTATGGAGGGCTGCATATTTGCGGAAGGGTGGCCGACAGCCAGATGCAAAATACCGAGGGCGAGATGTCTGCTACAAAACTCCAGTAATCAATTGTCCTCTGATTCTCGACGCTCAACCCTTGACCTCAATCACGCACCTGCCCCTGGCCCAGGGCCACAAACTTGGTGGTGGTGAGTTCCTTCACCCCCATGGGGCCATAGGCGTGGAGCTTGCTGGTGGAGATGCCGATCTCGGCCCCCAACCCCAGTTGGAAGCCGTCGTTGAAGCGGGGTGAGGCGTTCACCAGTACCAGTGAGGCGTCTACCTCGCGCAAAAAGCGCAGAGCGTGGGCGTGGTGCTCGGTGCAGATGACCTCGGTGTGATGAGAGCCGTAGCGGGCGATGTGCTCCAGGGCCTCCTCCAGCGAATCCACGACCTTTACGGTCAGGATCAGATCCAGGTACTCGGTACGCCAGTCCTGCTCGGTGGCGGGCCGGGCTTCGATGAGGGCGCAGGTGCGCTCGTCGCCGCGCAGCTCGACATTGGCTTCGCGCATGGCCTGGGCCAGCCTGGGCAAAAAGACCGGGGCGATGGCGCTATGCACCAGGACTTTCTCCAGGCTGTTGCAGGTGCTGGGGCGCTGGGCCTTGCCGTTGACGGCGATGCGTACGGCGCTCTCCAGGTCGGCGCTCTGGTCCACAAACAGGTGGTTGACCCCCTCGGCGTGGGCCAGCACCGGCATCCGGGCCTCGCGCTGCACCAGTTCGATAAGCTCCTTGCCGCCCCGGGGGATGATCAGGTCGAGTAAGCCGGCCAGGTGGCACATCTCCAGAATGGCGCTGCGGTCGGTGGTGGGCACTAGCTGAATGGCTTCCGGTGGCAGACCGGCCTCTTGCAAGGCGGCCTGCATGAGCTGCACCAGGGCCTTGTTGGAGTGCCAGGCTTCCTTGCCGCCGCGCAGCAGGATGGCGTTCCCGGCCTTGAGGCTGAGGGCGCTGGCCTCCACGGTGGCGTTGGGGCGCGACTCGTAGATGAAGCCAATCACCCCCAGCGGTACGCGCATCCGCCCTACCTGAAGGCCGTTGGGCCGAATCTGCAAGCCCTCAATTTCGCCCACCGGGTCGGGCATCTGGGCTACCTGGCGCAGGCCGGTTTGCAGGTCTTCCAGCACTTTTTCGCTCAGGCGCAGCCGGTCGAGCTTGGCCAGAGAAAGCCCGGCGGCCTGGGCGGCCTCGAGGTCTTTCTGGTTGGCGGCGAAGAGGGCTTCTTGCTGGGCCAGGAGCAGTTCGGCTACGGTCAGGAGGGCCTGGTTTTTGGCCCTGGGAGGGGCGGCTGACAACACCCTCGCAGCGGTTCGGGCCGCCAGGGCATAGGCTTTGAGTTCGGGGGTGGCGGTCATGGCAACCTCGGCAGGGGCTCAAAAGAGCCCCCGGCTTTTCCAAGTTTACCGAGCCTCGAGTTCGGAAACCAGGGCAAAGTAGTCGCGGTGGATGGCCTCGTCGGTGTTTTTGTAGCCGAGAATGGCCTCGATGTCTCTGGTCTGGCGGCGCTGGATGCGCTTGAGCTCGTCGGCGCTGTAGTTCACCAGGCCCACCCCAATCAGGTGGCCTTTTTCATCCAGGCACCGGACTGCCTCGCCTACCCCAAACTGCCCGCGCACCTCGAGGATGCCTGCCGGTAGGAGCGAAGCCCCCCCTTGGCGCAAAGCCCGGGCCGCACCGGCATCCACCACCACCTCCCCCTGGGGTTTGGGAAGCTGGTAAAGCCAGAGCTTTTTTCCGCTGTAGCGCCGTCTGGCCCCGGCAAAAAGCGTACCCACCGGCTCTCCGCGCAGGGCCTCGGCGATACTCTGAGGCCTGGTGCCCGGTAGCAGCAGGGTGGGAATTCCGGCGGCCTGGGCTTTCTGGGCAGCCAGCAGCTTGCTCTTCATTCCGCCGGTTCCCACGCTGTTGGGGTCATCGCCCGCCATCCGCAGCACCCCGGCGTCCACCCGCTCCACGTAATGGATGGGCCGGGCCTCTGGGTGGGTGCGGGGGTCGGCCTCGTAGAGGGCCTCGATGTCGGAGAGCAGAATCAGGAGATCGGCCCCTACCAGCGTGGCGATGAGCGCCGAGAGCTGGTCGTTGTCGCCAAACTTAATCTCGTCCACCATTACGGTATCGTTCTCGTTGATGATGGGGACGATGCCCCACTCGAGCAGCGTTTCCAAAGTCTGGCGGGCGTTCAGATAGCGGTGGCGGTGGGCCAGGTCTTCGGCGGTGAGCAGGATTTGCGCGACCTTCAGGTCGTACCAACCAAAAGCCTGCTCCCACCAGTACATCAGGGTCGGCTGCCCTACCGCCGCAATGGCCTGTTTGGCAGGCATGGTTTTGGGGCGCTCCTTGAAGCCCAGCTTGCCCAGGCCGGTGGCCATGGCCCCGGACGAGACCAGCACCACCTCGCGTCCCTCGCCCCGCAAGGCCGCAACCTGGGACGCAATGGCCAGCTGCTGCTGCCGCCCACCCGGCCCGCTGATGACGGCGCTTCCCACCTTGATCACCAGGCGGCGGTAGGTTTGCAGAGGCAGGGGGGGACGGTCTCCCATAGCTCTGCGTTATCGTAACGCTTCTTGGGCTTTTTCTCACTCGGTTCATGCGCCGGCTATGGTGACATAAGGGCATCATGCGTGCCTGGCCAGTGCTGGCGTTGTGGTCTTTGGTGGCCTGTAATCCCTCGCCGGCGGTACCGGGCCCCGGTATACCCTCGGTCTCGGGCGAGGTCACCATTCAAAAAACCGAGTGGGGCCAGAGCGTCCTCAAAACCGATCTGCGCCTGGTAGCGGGTAAGCCCGCGCTGTTGCGGGTACACCTGACCGCCGACCGCGAGGGCTTGCCGGGGAGCCTGAAGGGCGAGGTATTTCGGGGTTCCAATCGGCTGGGAGAGCTAAGCTTTACCGGCCCCGCTACCCTCCCCACCACCATCAACCCCGCCGAACTGGCCCAGACCTACCAGGCCACGGTGCCAGCAGGCTTGGTAGTCGCCGGGATGGAGGTGCGGCTGCTGGCCGACCCCAACAATCAGGTTGGTGAAAACAACGAAGCTGATAACCGCCTGACCCTCACCCCGGCAGTGGGGGTGGGCACGGTGCTCCCCCTTACCCTGGTGCCGGTGTTGCAGCCGGGGCAGACCACCCTGCCTACCCTTCCGGGCGTGGACTTGCTGCGGGATATGCTCCCGGTGCAGGGGGTACAGACCTCCACCCGGGCCCCGTTCAGCTATGGCGCTACCGTGGGCAACGCCAGCAGCGACTGGAGCAACCTGCTCAGCGCCCTGCGCAGCCTGCGTACCAGCGACGGCAGCAGCCGTTATTACTACGGGGTGGTGCGGGTGGGGTATGCCAGCGGCATTGCTGGGATTGGCTACGTGGGTTTCCCGGCCAGTGCCGGTTGGGATATTGGCAGCTCTGCCGCCCGCATCATGGTGCACGAGATTGGGCACAACCTGGGCCGGGGTCATGCACCCTGCAATGTGACGGGTGAGTCGGGCTATCCCTACGCGGGGGGCTTTATTGGCACCTGGGGTTATAGTGTGTCCAGCGGCGTACTGTTCAACCCAGCCCAGTACAAGGACGTGATGAGCTACTGCACCCCGCAGTGGATTTCCGACTATATGTAATCACTGGTGCTAGTTGAAAAGTAGCGGGAGAAAGGAATAGGGTCTGGTGTATGCGGCCAGACCCGAGATGCATTCTATCGCTGGAAGACGTTGCTTTGGTGATGTACGTTGGGGTAGACGATGCCCTGCGTTCGAAGGCTGAACAGCATGAACATCAACAAGCCAAGCTCAGCCTTAGTGAGTTGGTCACCATCGGGCTGATGTTCAGCCTCAAAGGCGGCTCATTCCGCCGGTTCTACCTGTGGCTGGTCGCCAACCTGGGTGACTGCTTCCCCCATCTACCTGAACGCACCCGTTTGCAGCGACGACTACTCCAGTACCAAGCTTTGGTCGTACATTTTCTGGCCGAACCCAGCTTGTTCT